>JAGMBM010000001.1 GCA_023129675.1 Hadesarchaea archaeon
GCGTAGCTAGTTTTATTTGGGCCCTGGTGGTGTAGACCGGTCTAATCCGGAGTAATAAATGACTCCGGAGGCTAAACATGTAGGCCTGTCGAGCCTACGCCTCGGGTTCAAATCCCGGCCAGGGCGCCTCTTTTTAGGGTTCTCTATCAAGTCGCCCCAACCATCATTTAGGTTCAAGTTAGCGACTAAATATCAAGCGATCAACAAGAGTAATGGTGAAATAAGGATGGGAATGGGGTGAAAAACGGTGCCATTTGCTGCAACGAGAATTGCGTGGAAGGCGGAGAAAAAGTTCAAGAAAAGAAAAAAGAAACGCCCGAAGAAAAAGGTGAGAATGAAACGGCAAAGCAAAAGATAACTGTAGAAATAATCTAGGCCAAATAAGTTAACAGAACCCCCTTTGAGCAAGCCTTAAATGCGCTTCCGATGATTTTAAATAGCGAAAAGTATAAAAAGGAGAGTTAAAAGCCGCTTTCTGGGGGCCCGTAGCGCAGTCTGGCTAGCGCACCGGCCTTTTAAGCCGGGTGTCGAGGGTTCGAATCCCTCCGGGCCCGTTGCGAGGCGGGAAAAGCATGTCAGTCGAGTTTGATATCGGGCAGCACGTGCTTGTGCCAAAACATGAGATCTTGCCGAAGGAGAAGGCGAGAGAGGTTCTTGAACGCTACAGAATTTCCCCTCACCAGCTCCCCCTTATCAAGAGCTCCGATCCCGTTGTCAAAGCCATCGGCGCAAAGCCTGGCGACATCCTCCAGATAACCCGCAATAGTCCCACCGCAGGGAGAGCCATCGCGTACAGGTACGTGATCGAGGAGTAGGTGATGCGCATGCAGGACACTTGGCCTTTGGTCGAGGCTTTCTTCAGGGAAAAGGGGCTCGTGAGGCAGCACCTAGACTCCTACAACGACTTCATCGAGCATGGAATCCAGCGGGTGATAGATGAAATAAGCGGCATAAAACTCGACATAGAAGGTGTCGATGTCAAGTTCGGCCAGGTGAAGCTGGGTAAGTCCTCGGTCAGAGAAGCCGATGGCTCCCGCCCTGAAATATCTCCCGACGAGGCGAGGCTGCGCAACTTCAGCTACACCGCACCGATTCACCTCGACATGATCCTCGTCAGGCAGGGGAGGGAAGGGCCGTCAGAGCGGGTCTATATTGGTGAGATGCCGGTGATGCTCAAGTCGGACCTCTGCAACCTGAGCGAGAAAAGCAAGGATGAGTTAATAGCTGCTGGCGAGGACCCGCTCGACCCCGGAGGCTACTTTATCACCAACGGCTCGGAGCGCGTAATCGTGACCCAAGAGGATCTTGCGTCGAACTCAATCTTGGTCGAACGCGACGAGCGCATGGGCACTGAGGTTGCAAAGGTGTTCTCAACTCAGCGCGGTTTTCGAGCTCTCGTTGTGGTCGAGCGAAAGCGCGACGGCCTGCTGCGCGTCTCGTTCCCGGCCGTTCCAGGGCAAATACCACTCGTGGTCCTGATGCGTGCCTTGGGACTCGAGAGTGACCGCGAAATCGTTGAAGCAGTTTCCGACGACCCCGAACTCGTCCGAGAACTCTTCGAGAACCTCCAGGAAGCGGTCGAAGTAAAAACACGCGATGATGCTCTAGACCTGATAGGAAAACGGGTGGCCATCGGGCAGACCAAGGAATATCGGTTACAGCGGGCCCAAGAGGTTTTAGACCGATACCTTTTGCCCCACATAGGCTCCCGTCCGACCGACCGCATCGCCAAGGTGTACTACCTCGGCAGAATGGCTGAGCAGGTGATAGAACTGGCGCTTAGGCGGAGGAATGTGGATGACAAGGACCACTACGCGAACAAGCGTCTGAAACTTGCGGGCGATTTGCTCGAGAACGTGTTCAGGTTGGCCTTCCTCAACCTCACCCGAGACATTAAGTATCAGCTCGAGCGGGCAAATGCGAGAAACAGGGACCTCAACCTTAAGACTGCCGCGCGCGCGGACGTGCTGACCGAGCGGGTCCGACACGCCCTGGCCACAGGCAACTGGCCTGGCGGGCGAACCGGGGTGAGCCAACTCCTAGACCGGACGAACTACATTTCCGCCATCTCACACCTGCGCCGCGTCGTCTCCCCTCTGAGCAGAAGCCAACCCCACTTCGAGGCACGTGACCTCCATCCGACGCACTGGGGGAAGATATGCCCGTGTGAGACCCCAGAGGGCCCAAACTGTGGGCTAGTGAAAAATCTCGCGCTGACGGCTGAGATCTCAACCGGGACCGAAGAGGGAAAGGTCGAACGACTCCTGTACAAGCTCGGCGTCACAAAGATTCAGAAGGGTAGCGAGCGCAAGGGCAAGGGCGCCGCCTATGTCAACGGGCGGTTAATCGGCATAGTCGAAGACGGAAAAATGCTCGCGGAGGAACTTAGGCGGCACCGTCGTAAGGGGAGCATCGACGAGCAGACCAACGTAGCGTACAGGGAGAACATAAACGAGGTATGGGTGAATACGGATGCCGGACGAGTGCGCAGACCGCTAATCGTCGTCGAAGGTGGGAAAATCCTCCTGACCGATGAACACATCGAAAAAGTTAAGAGTGGTGAGCTCACTTGGCGTGACCTAATTCAAGAGGGTGTAATTGAGTATTTGGATGCTGAGGAGGAGGAAAACTCTTACGTCACGGTCTCACAAGAAGTGCTGACGCCCGACCACACTCACTTGGAGCTTCACCAGCTAGCGATCTTGGGGATAAGCGCCGCCCTCATCCCCTATGCCGAACACAATCAATCCCCACGAAATACCTACGGTGCAAACATGGCCAAACAAGCGCTCGGGGTCGGAGCAGTCAATATCCACAACCGCGTGGATACGCGGGGTCACTTTTTGCACTACCCGCAAGTCCCACTTATTATGACCAAGGTGATGGATGCGGTGGGCTTTGACAGCAGGGCTGCCGGGCAGAATGTTGTGGTGGCGATCGCGACCTACGGCGGCTACAACATGGAAGATGCCCTCATCGTCAACAAAGATTCCATTGACCGCGGCTTGGGGCGAACGACGTTTTCCAGGATGTATGAGGGCGAGGAGGGTCGGTACCCTGGAGGGCAAGAGGACAAGTTTGAGATCCCAAGCGAGGAGATTCGGGGATACGCTGACGCAAGCCTCTATCGGAACCTCGGGGACGATGGGATAACTGAGGTTGAATCTGAAGTCCGGGGTGAGGATGTCTTAATCGGGCGAACCAGCCCACCGAGATTTTTGGAGGAGACAGATGAGTTTGGCATCGCGGTCGAGCATGGACGTCGGGAAAGTTCGATGAGAGTCAGACCCAGCGAAGCAGGAATCGTCGACATGGTCCTCGTGAGCACGACATTGGAGGGAAACAAACTCGCGCGGGTTCGGGTCAGGGATCTGCGCATACCTGAAATCGGGGACAAGCTTGCGTCCAGGCACGGTCAGAAGGGCATCATTGGGCACATCCTCGACAGCGCGGACATGCCGTTCACTGAGGAGGGAATAGTGCCTGATATCCTCATCAACCCGCACGCCATCCCCTCACGCATGTCAGTTGGGCAGTTGCTTGAGATGATTGCCGGTAAGGTTGGGGCGATGGCGGGGCAGCGAGTCGATGGCACCCCATTTAAGGGAACGCCAGAAAAACAGCTGCGCGAGATGTTGCACGCTTACGGGTTCAAGCACACGGGTAAGGAGGTCATGTGCAATGGAATCACGGGCGAGATGATCCCCACGAACATCTTCATTGGCGTCTGTTATTATCAAAAGCTGCACCACATGGTGGCGGACAAGATTCATGCTCGCTCTCGAGGGCCGGTACAGGTTCTGACCCATCAACCGACCGAGGGTAGGGCGAGGGAGGGTGGGCTGCGCTTTGGTGAGATGGAACGTGACTGCTTGGTCGGCCATGGCGCGGCGATGTTGCTAAAGGAGCGCCTCCTAGACGCCTCGGATAAGTACACCAGCCTAATCTGCGGCAAGTGCGGCAGCTTTGCGGTTTACGACAGGCGGCGAGATCGTACGTACTGCCCGGTTTGCGACGAGGATTCAGAGATTTACGGGGTGGAGATGTCCTATGCGTTCAAGCTACTCATTGACGAGCTTAGGTCGATGTGCATGTCGCCACACTTGCGGCTGAAAGATAGGGCTTAGGTGATGATTATGATGCGCATCCCCAAACTGATCGACCACGTGGACTTTGGCATGATGTCGCCCGACGAGATACGCAAAATATCGGTAACAAAAATTGTCACCGCCGACACCTACGATGAGGACGGCTACCCAATAGAGAGGGGGCTCATGGACTCCCGACTAGGTGTGGTCGACCCGGGCCTGAGGTGCCGAACCTGCGGCGCGCGGGCGGGCGATTGCCCAGGCCACTTCGGCCACGTCGAGCTGGCGCGCCCCGTCGCCAATGTGGGCCACATTGACACCATCTACAACTGCCTTCGTGCAACGTGTAGAAAATGTGGCAGGGTGCTGTTAGCGGAGCCAAAACATGAGGAATATTACAAGCGGATCACGGAGATGAGGGAGGCCAGACAGAAATGGTGGGAGATGACAAACAAAATCGTTAGGAGCGCATCCACCACGGAGAAGTGTCCCCACTGCGGCGAAAAGCAGGCCCCGCTGAAGTTTGAAAAACCCACCTCATTTGTCGAGGGCAGAAACCGCCTCACACCCAGCGATGTGCGGGAGAGGCTCGAGCGCATAACAAATGAGGACGTGATGCTGTTGGGGATAAACCCGAAAGTCGCTAGGCCGGAGTGGATGGTTCTAACGGCTTTGCCCGTTTCCCCTGTGACCGTCAGACCGAGCATAACCCTTGAGTCGGGGGTACGATCTGAAGATGACCTCACCCACAAGCTAGTGGACATCATACGGATCAACCAACGCTTGAGTGAAAACATCGAAGCCGGTGCCCCCCACCTGATCGTCGAGGACCTCTGGGAGCTACTGCAGTATCACGTCACGACCTACTTTGACAACGGAGTTTCCGGTATCCCTCCGGCGCGGCACAGGTCAGGTCGCGTCCTGCGTACACTCGCCCAGCGCCTGCGCGGGAAGGAAGGGCGCTTTCGGGGAAACCTCTCGGGCAAGCGTGTCGACTTCTCCGCACGCACGGTCATCTCCCCGGATCCGAACATCAGCATCAACGAGATAGGCGTACCCGAATACATCGCGAGGATCCTGAGCGTGCCCGTTCGCGCGACCGAACATGACATTGAGGATCTCCGCAACCTCATCCGCCGGGGGCCCGACATTTACCCAGGCGCGAACTGCATGATAAGTCCCGATGGCAAGCGCTACGACTTGCGCTATGCTGACCGCGAGGAACTAGCGAAAACCATCGAGCCGGGATTCATCGTCGAGCGGCACCTGATGGATGGTGATATCGTGATGTTTAACCGCCAACCCTCCCTCCACCGCATGTCGATAATGGCCCATGAGGTTAGGGTCCTCCCCGGACGCACGTTCAGACTCAACCTAAGCGTCTGCCCACCCTACAATGCCGACTTTGATGGCGATGAAATGAACGTGCACGCCCCCCAGCACGAGGAGGCCCAAGCCGAAGCCCGCATCCTGATGAAGGTTCAAGAGCAAATCATCTCGCCACGATTCGGGGGCCCGATCATAGGAGGCATCCAAGACCACATAACGGGTGCATATTTGCTCACGCGCAAAGGTACACTGCTGACGAAGGAACAGAGCCAACAGCTCTTGGCGGCTGGGGGGATATTCACCGACTTGCCTAAGCCAGCGGTCAAAGAAAAGGGCACCGAGTATTGGATCGGCAAGCAGATCTTCAGCATGCTCCTCCCCAAGGGGCTGAATTTGACGTTCAAGGCCAAGATATGTGAGAACTGCGCCCGCTGCAAGAAAGAGGAGTGCGAGATCGACGCGTACGTGGTCATACGTGATGGGCAGTTGCTCCACGGGGTTATAGACGCACGGAGCTACAAAGCGCTTGACCGATGTGAAGTGTTGGACAGAATTGTAAAAGATTACGGCACAACCGCTGCTCGGGAATTTTTGGATCGCGCCACAAAGCTCTCGATAGCTGCCGCCGCCATGCTGGGATTCACAACGAGTATCGACGACGAAGATATCCCTCCCGAGGCGAATGAGCGGATAAGCGAGGTGCTCGATGATGTGCGGGAAAAGGTGAATAAACTGATCAAGATTTATGATGCTGGAGAACTCGAGCCATTTCCCGGGCGATCCCTTCGAGAAACGCTCGAGATGCGCATAATGGAAGTGCTTGCGGGGGGCAGGGACAGAGCGGGGGAGATTGCCGAGAAATATCTGGGCCTTGATAATAATGCCGTTATCATGGCCAGGACCGGTGCGCGAGGCAGCATGCTCAACCTCACACAGATGGCGGCTTGCGTAGGGCAGCAGTCCGTCCGGGGCGAACGCCTGAGCCGAGGTTACAGGGGGCGCACCCTCCCCCATTTCAAATCGGGGAACCTCGGTGCTGAAGCCCGCGGATTCGTAAGTTCCAGCTATAAAGACGGTCTCCGACCACTCGAGTTCTTCTTCCACGCCATGGGTGGAAGGGAGGGCTTGGTCGACACCGCAGTTCGAACCGCGCAGAGCGGCTACATGCAGCGCCGCCTGATCAACGCCCTCCAAGACCTTCGTGTCGAGTACGATGGGACCGTACGCGACGATCGCGGTGCGGTGGTGCAGTTCGCGTACGGCGAGGACGGCGTTGACCCAGCACACAGCGACAACGGAAAAGCTGTTAACGTTGAAAAAATAATCGAGCGAGTTGTGGGGTGATAGTACATGGTGGGCGTCTCTCCCGATACAATAAAGTCCGAAACCCGCAAGCTGGTGGAAATGGTCCCCGAAGCGGTGGCCAAGGAGCTAGAGAGAAGCTTGCTGCGCGTTGGCAGGGATAGGGCGATAACGCGCGAAGAGCTAGGCAAGATAATCGAAAGCGTCAAGCAGGCATACGTAAATGCGATGGTCGAGCCCGGGGAGGCCGTCGGCACGGTGGCTGCGCAATCGATTGGCGAGCCCGGTACCCAGATGACGTTGCGAACTTTCCACTACGCGGGCGTAGCTGAACTGAACGTGACCCTGGGGCTCCCCAGATTGATCGAAATCATCGATGCGAGGCGGGTCCCCTCTGCCGCCCTAACGACGATTTACCTGAAGGAGAAGTACGCTCGAAACAAGGAAAAAGCACGCACGTTCGCCCAAAAGATTGAGCTGACCACGGTTGAGGATGTCGTCCTACAAACCGAGACAGACCTCATCAACATTGTTTTGGTCCTCACCCTTGACCGTTCCCGTATGCAGCGAAGAGAGCTAACCCCCTCAAATGCAGCCTCCGTGATCAAGGGGGCGCTGAAAGTAGATGCGCTAATCGATGGGTATAAATTGCGTATAAAACCGATGACCCAGAGCTTGTCCGAGTTGCGCAGGCTCGCTGCGAAGGTAAGGGCACTGCCGCTCCACGGCGTCAAGGGGATCAGTCGGGTGGTCGTGAAGATGGAGGGAGATGAATACGTTGTTTATACCGAGGGCTCCAACTTCTCTGAAATCTTGACGATGCCTGAAGTAGATCATACAAGGACCGTGACCAACAACATCCACGAGATCGAGGATGTTCTGGGTGTGGAAGCGGCACGCAACGCGATAATCAACGAAGCGGTGGAAACGCTTGATGAGCAAGGACTCGATGTCGACATAAGGCACATCATGTTGGTCGCCGATATGATGACCACATTGGGCACGATGAAGCAGGTGGGTAGGCATGGGGTCAGCGGTGAAAAGACCAGCGTGCTCGCGCGGGCCTCGTTCGAGATCACGACCAAGCACCTTTTTGATGCGTCTATCCATGGCGAAAGCGACAGGCTCGACGGCATAATCGAAAACATCATCGCGGGACAGCCGATTCCGCTGGGCACGGGTTCAGTGGAGCTAACGATGCGGAGGGAAGGTGAGGGTGGACATAAATAAGGAAATACGTCAAGCGGTCGATAGCGGTAAGGTCATTTTAGGCAGGGATAAGTCACTGAAAGCTGTTAAACTCGGGCATGCAAAATTGGTGATCGTTGCATCGAACTGCCAGTCAGAAGTTCTAGTGGATATCAAGCGTTACGGTGGGTTGGCTAATATCCCAGTTCACATTTTCGGGAGAGATAGCGCGGAGCTAGGGGTTGCCTGCGGTAAACCGTTTTTGATAAGCGTGCTCGCGGTTCTAGAGCCTGGGAACTCAAATATCCTAAGCTTGGGGGAAACGAGATGAGTATCAAACTCGGAGCCGACGAAATGCGTTACATCGCCCTTTTCGAGAGTCTGACTAGGGCGAAGGTTCACGATTGTATAATCCACGAGAACG
>JAGMBM010000010.1 GCA_023129675.1 Hadesarchaea archaeon
AACCTCCCGACAAATAAGATGCAGGGGTCTTTGTTCCGTGGCCTTTTCCCCGGACGAAAGAGGCCCACATCGAGGGAGTTTGGAATCACGTACACGTTTTTCAAACCTCTTTCAACAAGGCGCTCCCTCATCGGGTTGGAGGGAGTTGTCACTACGTTGCAGCGCTTGTAAAACATAGTGACGTATTTCCAAGTGAGCCTACTCAGCAGGGGACCCAAAGTCTCAGAAACGTAATGAGTGTACTCGGGGATGAGCGTGTGGAAAGTTCCTACAGCAGGAAGGGTGAGTTCTCTCGCGGCTTTTATCCCCGCCGCTCCTAAAGCGAACGGCGTGTGAACGTGGACTATGTCTATGTCTTCCTTCCTGAAAATCTTGGCTACCGTCTTCGGTCTGAAGAAGGCTATCTTATAGTCTGGGCGGATGTAAAACGTGAGGGAGCGAAAGCTGTGTACGTGTTTTACCTTGGTCGGGGCAAAGATATGGACTTCGTGCTTCTTCCCGATCTCCCCCGCGATTGTGTCGATGGAGCTCACCACACCATTGACCTGCGGGTGGTAAGTATCCGTCATCAAGGCTATTTTCAATCTACTACGCTCCAGACCCTTGTCCCACGTGCTTAGCCATCGCCGGTTGGATTTCAACCCCGCGGGGCGATGCTACTTCTCTCATCAATTTAAACTTCACTTTTTTCGCCCGTAAGTAATCCAGCACCTGGTCCAACCGCCGCAATGCGACCTCGCCAGTGGCAAATCTGCAATCAAATCTAACCCCAGTTATTTTAACAAGCTCCCAAGGATGATAGTCCAAAACCGTCAGCGGTAATGTGGCCAAACATAAACGCAGCACGCGTGTGGAAAATCCCGGTGGTAAACGGAGAAAACTTGAGGGCCACGTGTTGCGAATTTCGACCAATCCAAAACGAGTGGGGTCTGGACCAATCCTATAACATGCGTTCGATGCATCGTAAAGGTAACCCACTCGCTTAAGAGCTGCGAAGGTGTGGGCGTTAGGTCTGAAGTTTGGTGCCCTGAATCCCAATATCTTCTGCCCAGTGACCTCGGTCAGGACCCTCGTTGCCAACTCGATCCTCCGAAGTTGCTCTTTGGCGCTCATTTTATCGAATCTTTCATGCTCATAACCGTGACAGCCAACTTCATGCTCACGCGAAACTTTGCGAATCGATTTGGAAAACTTCTCGGCTGCTTGACCTGTCACGAAAAATGTGGCGGGGACCTCATGCTTCGAAAGTAAATCCAAAAGGGAAGGCAGTCCTTCCTCCACCCCTCGCCACGTATTTAAAGATGGGGGGACATCCTGCTCGACATCAATGCTGAGTACGACGTTTCGCATGTTCCTCACGTACTTTTTCATAAAGTTCAAGAGTTTGTCTGGCCGCCCTTTCCCAGCTGAATTTCTCGTGTACAATTTTCAAACCGCTCCCCCTAAGACGCTTTGCCAGCTGCTTGTCACTCAGAATGCGTGTGATCGCGTCAGCCAATGCATCAACGTTCGCGGGGGGGACCATCAGTCCGTTTATCCCATCTTTGATAACTTCGGATACACCGCCTGCTCTGGGGCACACGACAGGCGCACCCACCGCCATGGCCTCCAGTAACGTGAGGGGAGATGACTCGACTATTGAAGGTAAAACAAATACATTTGCTGCTGCCATCAGTTCTGCCACTTGCCCATGTGACAATGCCCCAAGCATAAATGTCGAATCCTCGATGCCCAGTTCTTTAATCCGAGCACGCAGATTCGCAGCCTCCGGCCCCTTGCCCGCTATCGCCAATTTCGCATCCGGTACGCCCTTGCGCACCTTCAAGAAAGCGGCCACGAGATAGTGCATCCCCTTCCGCCTAACCAACCGAGTTGCGCTCACGACAAGCGGCTCTGACCTAAGTCCTAAGCGGGCGCGCATTCGTAAACCGCCAACGGCCGAGTTGAATTTTGATAGGTCGACGCCATTCGGGATGACCTCCATCTTGTGGTCTGGAACGCCCAGCACTCGACAAAATTCTCTTGTCGCGTTGCTGACAACTATCACGCGATTTGCGCGGCACATCATGAGCACTAACGGTCGGTAGATGAGTTGCCAGAGGCCGGTCGTTTCATGAATCGAGTGGCAGGTTAGCACAGATGGTATTCGACGCCTGCGAGCGGAGTATATGGATTGCAATGCCATTGGTGAATATATGTCCTGACCATGAACAACATCAAATCTACCAAACTTGATGCATTCGTGGAGACGCTTGGCAAGACTAGCCGAGATAGCGCGATCGAAACGTGATATGACGAAGCCCTTTAGGCGCTTGACCGTTAACCCGTCGAACTCCTCTTCCTTGGCTTGCCTCGGATGGGCATGGGTAAAAAGGGTTGGTTCCACACCTAGCCTAGCCAATGCCATGCCCAACCCCATTGTATAAGCGGGTGCTCCGCCAATGGCTGGGTAAAATTCATCGCCGATCATTGCGATGCGCATGGTGTCACGATTCCGGAAAGATATTGCACGGATAGATATTAACCTGTTCAGTTCAACTTTCGGGTATTGGGTTGAAAACGGCCTTTTTCATGAAACTCTAAAAGCTTTTAGATTTGGATATTAAAATGAGGTGAAAACGAGATACGAAGGGTTAAAAATGTCGTCGGTGCTCTTCATCTACCCCCCAATTAGCTTTAGCGAAAAGAGTGCGCTTTCCGCCTACTCCCCTCCTCTGGGGGCACTTTATCTGGCAACCATCCTCAAAAATGACGGGCACGAAGTGCATGTCATAGATGTCGAAGCGGAACGGCTATCGCTAAAACAAGTGATCGAAAGGGTAAAATCGATTGACCCTGAGGTCGTTGGATTGACTTGCCTCACATACACGCTTGATCCCTGCAAAACCATAATAAAAGAAGTCAGGGGGGTTACGGATGCTCACATCGTCGTCGGGGGGCCCCATATCGCTGTCGCTCCGAGGGGGTCCCTTGAAAAACTTGGGGCGGATGCATATGTAGTTGGTGAAGCTGAATCAATCATAGAAAAAATTGTAAAAGAAAAACCGCGGGGTGTGATAAATCCAAAGGAAATTCAAAACATCGACACCATACCTTTTCCCGACCGAAGCTTGATTAAGCATGTCAAATACGGCGTTTTCTACGGTATGAATATCCGAGAAAATATGACTGGAATCCTGACCACGCGCGGCTGCAAATATGGATGTACCTACTGCAACCGCCCAAAAAAGTTGGGTTTCAGGGTTAGATCTCCAAAAAACATCCTGCGGGAGTTAAAGGAAATTGACCGAATGGGAATGAAGTCCGTATGGCTGGCGGATGACAATTTTACAAACAACCCTAAAAACGTGATAAAACTTGCTCGACTAATGAAAAGGGAAAAATTAAAGTTCGATTTCTTTGGACAAGCTAGGGTGGATACCCCAAGTGAAGCTTTATACAAGAGCATGAGGGACATGGGCGTCACCGCCCTCAGCTACGGTGTCGAATCACTTAAACCAGAAGTTATCCGGTGGTACAACAAAACCAAGTATCCTGAAAAATGGCCAGCATATGTAAGAAAAACTTTGAATCTATGCGACAAATATGGAATTATTTTTCTCGGGAGCTTGATTTTCGGGGCCCCGATGGAGACAAAGGAAGACATGGAATATACGATCGAATTTCTCGAGAAAAATGGGGCCGACCTGATCAACGGAAACGTGTTGCTTTACCTCGTTGGCTCAGCAATCTGGTACTCTGCAAGAAAGGCAGGTAAAATCAAAGCAGATCAATTCATCGTGCCAGCTCCGGAGGCCGGGTTAACACCCTACTCGTATGAAGAGTTAAAAGAGTTGTGCATCCGTTGTACGGATTTTTGCAAGAGAGAGGGGTGGAAGAGGGTCTTTCGCAAACTTCTAAAAAATCGTAAACTTGGAATTATTTACTGGGGGGCGAGAGAACTCATCGGGCACTATTCGCACATGAGAAAAGTGCGCCGAGAGCTTTACGGCTATGGCTACGGAAAGGAATGCGTGGCCGGGTAACATAGCAAATGGGCGATCACCTTTTCATTAAATACTCGTATGCTTCCCTAAGTTGTACGCCAACTTTTTTAAGCGAGTGTTCTTTTGAAAGCTTGTATGCGTTCCCAGCCAACCTGCGCCTCAATTGCTCGTCTTCGATGAGTCTCCTCAGTTGCGATTCGAACTCTTCATCAGTTCTTGCTTTCAAGCAGTTTACTTCATTTACTAACTGACCGTCGTATGCCAAAATGTCTCTGACTAATATCGGTATTCCGCACGCACCCGCCTCCAACGTCACGATCCCCTGATTCTCACAAAAACTCGGAAAGAAGAAAATATCACAACCCGAATACCCTGTTATTATGTCCTTAACATAACCGGCAAGAATCACATTTGGTGGGGCACCCTTTAGAATCCCTGATGTTCGGGGGTCCTCGACTCCCTTATACCTTTTACCAATCCAGACAAATTTATTCTGAAATTTTTTTGCCGTGTTGATGAACGTGGCAATTCCTTTTTTTATGAACAAGTGGCCAACGCCCAATGCAACAATCCCATCGAGATTAAATTCTTCTCTAAATTGTTTTCTCTTCTCGACCGAAAATTTGAACTTGTCCAAATCTATGCCATTGCTAACAGCTTTGATCTCTTTTTTTACACCATACCCGATCAACACGTTTTTAGTATACTCCGACGGACACAACACCAAATCTGCTTGATTGTGAAAGTAAGTTAAATATCTGCGCAAAAATGGGGCGATCCCATTACTGAAGCAAAAACTATCCCTGAAATCATCCGCGGTTACATGAGCATGGGTTATCACTTTTTTCCCTTTTGCCCTCGATTTTCTTATTGCTTGAAGGGACTTCAGACCTATCATGTAGATGTGGAGAATGTCGAAATCCTCTTTTAGATCGTGAGTATACTCAACCCCGTTCAACTCGAGGGCTTTCCTATGATTGCCTATGGCTGAGCCCATCCCGCTGTGTCTAAGCCAACGCTCCAACTCCAAGTAAATACAAACTTTCACACCTATCCCTCAAGCCGAAAGCTCCCATAAGATTTCTTCTATGGGTTAAGCTTTTGAAATTTGCTTAGCCCAAACGCGGATACCAAGGTAAGATAACGCGGATGCTCCAATAATGGTACCAAACACGAGCATAATAACTCGTTCGATGAGCGTGGCGAGTATTGCGATCTCCAAGGGGGCGCCGAGTAAGACGAAGATTGTTACATAGGTAACGTCCACGGGACCTATCCCAGCTGGGAGCAGAGGCAGGAGACCCGCCATTGGGGGTAAAGTTATGCCTAGCAATAGCATCGGAAGAGGTGGATTGAAACCTAGCGCTTGAAAAATAAGAAATAAGCGTGTTATTGCAAGGGACCATGTAACCACAGCAAAGAAAAATACGGAAAGGGCTATTTTTGGTGTGCTGGTAATTGCCTGCGCGCTGGCGTAAAATCTCTTCACCCCACCCATTACTTTCCTTTGACTGGTCGGCCTTCGGAAGGCTTTGAGAATACGCATGGTGCTTCGGCCCAGCCAACTTGCCCCAGTTCTTTTGGGGAAGAAATATAAGATAAGCGTGAGCAGCAAAATCAATACCGCAATCCATATCGTTGCCACGACTAATCTAGCCAGTGTAGTCTTGGAAAAATATAGCAGAATGCCTGTCATCAAGAGGGAGATGGAAACGGGTAGATCCAACAAGTACTCGCTCATAACGGAAGCGGAACCCGAAGAATAAGGTACACGTTGAGTTTTGCGTAAAAGATAGACGCGCGCAACTGGGTCTCCTCCAGAATACGTAAATGGTGTAATATTGTTAATGAAGATGCTTCCAAAGACTGCCAACCATAAGTTGTGTAATCCGACGCTATGCCCAGTCGCGGAAAGCGAGATTCGCCAACGTGCGGCCAAGTTTAAGGTAGTAAAAATGTAGACCCCAAACGCGAGAAGCATGAAAAAATAGTTGGCTTTACTGAGCGCATTCAGCAAACTTCCAAGATTTACACCCAGAAAAACGAAAAATATTCCCCCGACCACTAGGGCTACAAAGATTCCTAGAATGAGCACCCTCCGCCCAAGCCCAAATCTGCGTTCAATCATGACCTTTCGTCACCCCTGCCATTTGTGGAATTTGTTGGGAAGCTTTAAAGTTTGCCGAAGTTGTCAGAGCACACACCAAAACAGTAACAAGTTTGCCAAAGTGCCTTTAAGACGGCAAGAGCATGTAATGGTGCATCAACGAGCAACTTGGGGGGGACAGATGGAGAGGTGGATGAAACTCAGCTTGCTGCTCGTCCTAGCCACACTTACTTACTTGGGATTTCCAAAACTTCTTCCGGAGGCTTCCACGCCATCGGCATTTGGTGGAGAAGAAGTTCTCTTTCTCCAAAGGAATTTATCAAGCCAAGCGATGGATTGGTTTACGGTGATAGTGTATACCGTTGGTTATGTAGTGGTGATTTACGGAACGGGTGGCTTTCTACTGTGGAAGAGGGACTACAACGGATTTACCAATTTCCTTTTGGTCTTCGTGTTGTCTCAAACTTTGGGTGTAATTACCTGGGCGTTGTATCCCGTTGCCCCTCCACGAATTGGTGTTGAAGGGGTGATGCCTATAAGGGGATCTCTCTTGGGGTTCACACTGAGTTTCGACCCCTATATTTATGGGGCCTTTCCCAGCCTTCACGCGGCTAATGGCTTGACAGCTGCCCTTTTTGTAAGACGCCATGGCAAGAAGGTAACCACGGCTTGGCTCTGCCTTTGGGCCCTCTCCATCTTCTCGATGATTTACCTTGGGGAGCACTACTGGCAAGATGCCCTCGCGGGATGTTTTTACTCAATTGGTCCCTACCTCCTGGTCACGAGGGTGGTCGGAAAGAGATTATAAGCGGGCAAACCCGAAAATGACTTGAGCACGATGCCGGAAACAATCGATCCGAAGTTGCTGAAAATACTGGTTTGCCCTGTCTGCAAGCGCGACGTCAAGCTTAAAGGCAACGAGCTTATCTGCGTTAACTGCAGCCGCCGCTATCCTATCGTGAACGGCATCGCCCACATGCTGCCCGATGAGTTACGGTGACTAACCCCCGACCTCAATCGTAACTTTGACTTTAGTGGATGGATCACGCAGTTTCGCCACCAAGGCTCTAGACAAATCCATTGCTGCCTTATCAGCGCCCACGGCAAGCGTTCTGCCACACGTGAACTTGCTCTTTCTGATGACGAGATCTTTGGCATGCACAAGGGTTAGTAATGGGTGTCCAAATGCACGGACCACTTCCATCTCACCCCCTGCTTCGATCGTTATGTTTACCGCTGCCCCAGATTTGAGGGCTGATTTCAACTTTTCATGAAGTCCTGCCGCCCCCTTGTCCGCGAGAACCCCAACTATACAATCGCCTTTGAAGCCGACTTCTCTGTCCTTCGTAAACATCAGCGTGGTTTGATGTTTTGCCGTGACTCGTGGATGTCCTCTTGCCATGATAACCTCGACGATTTTTCCATGCCCCCCACTTCCTTAAGCTTGAAGGTAGATAATTTATTTTGGTCGTATGTACGAGCGGGAGCGCGAAGAGTTGGTTGAGCGCCTCGTCCGGTGGGGCTACCTGAGCAAACAAGATATCATCGACGCTTTCAAAAAAGTGCCGCGTCATGAGTTTATCCCTGAAAACATCCGGGACTACTCCTATGCCGATCAACCGCTCTCGATTGGTCACAGGCAGACGATCTCGGCCCCTAGCATGATCGCCATCATGTTGGAATCGCTCGACCTCAAGACGGAACAGAAGGTGCTTGAGGTGGGTACGGGCTCTGGGTACAACGCCGCCCTCATTGCCGAGGTAGTCGGACAAAAAGGAGGGGTCTTCTCAATAGAGCGAGTTGACGAGTTAGCCGAGTTCGGGCGCGCGAACCTCAAGCGAACGGGTTATGGCTGGGTTCAAGTTGTCGTTGGGGACGGGACACGCGGCTACGAAAAAGAGGCCGCTTGGGACCGCATCCTCGTGACCGCCTGCGCACCCGAGCTGCCGAAGCCCCTAGTTGAGCAGATGAAAATCGGTGGGAAGCTCGGTGCACCGGTTGGTCAACACTACATGTTTCAGACTTGGATAGTCGCAGAGAAGTGCGACAAGGGGGAGCTCAAAATTGAGGAGCGAGGAGGATGCTCCTTTGTCCCCCTAGTCGGAAAATACGGGTGGAAGACATAGGGCGTGAGGCTAGCCGAACCACTTCTCGAGCGAAACCTGTTCCCGCTCGCGCTGCCCCTTGAGCAATCGATCGATGCCCGTCTGAACCCTAGATTCCGAAAAATCGTGCTCTCGGCACAGGAACTCCTTAATCCCCTCTGGGTCCGGGTCACTCCATTCCAACTTATACTTACCCGTGACATTCGGCTTCAGAAAAATCTCACGTACCTCAAGTGGGTCAACTTCAAATTTTTCACCAAGCTCGGTCTTCGCGATTTGCTTTATGGAGCCTTGTTCTTTGACGAGCTCAAGCGCCTTTTTAGGACCTATGCCCTTTATTCCTGCGTTGTAATCAGTTCCGATCAAGATGCCGATATCTACGAGCTGCTCCTGGGTTATCCCAAGCTCCCTCAAAAACTTCTGGAGTTCGATCACCTCGGGGAAAACCTCGATGTAAACATCCTTTCCTGGCAGCTTCCGCTTGCCCGTGATGGCCAAGTTGCGCACGAGCATCGGGGCCCCAAATAGGAGGCTATCAAAATCTTGACTCGCGGCCGCCCACACATCGCCCCGCTGAACGAGGTGCGCCGCCTGAGCCTCGCCCTCCCCCGGCGCCTGAACCCAAGGTAACCCCATGTGACCCAAAAGTGTTTGCGCTTGATTAATCATCCGCTCGTCCACCCGCCCCGCACGCTGGGCAAACTTCTTCGCCTCCTCTATCTTGCCCTCCTTGAGTGCGGCTGCCCACTCCTCGGCTGCCTCCTTCCTCACCGCGCGACGCTGCTCGACGGTGCGCAGCTTCAGCTTGGGCGGCTCCCCGTCGAACACATACACTGGCCTGATCCCCGCCTCGATCAAATTTGCGGTCCGATAGAAGAGGCCGGAGAGATGGGAGGTTATTCTCCCCTTGGAGTCCTTGAGGAGCTCTCCGTCACGCTGTCGGATTATGGAGAGGAACTGATAGAGCGAGTTCATAGCGTCGATAGCAATTATCTGTCCGCGAAACTGCTCCAGCCCAACTTTTTGCTTCGGCACGATGTCTCCGAGCTGAACGCCCATGTCAGCCCCACTAATTAACTATCTCGAATGCACTTAAACATCAAACTGCTGATAATAAAAAAAGTTCAACAGTTATTTTTCGCTGCTTACGCGGCTCTCGCCCGGTAGCCTTCGTACGACAGTTATCGGGATCGCCTCCTTCTCTAACTCCAACAGGGCGATATCGATAGGGTTTCCCATTTTCTCTGGTACTTCAATTAGCACGGGTGCGCCCATCGCTATCTGGAGCGCCCTAGCTCCCACGATGCGGGCTTTTTCAAAGCGAGTGTATTTTTTAGGGAAAATGGGCGAGCCTCCATCACATCGGCGGCATGCCACCCATTCCTGCACCGGGTCCGCCCGGCGGTCCCATCTCTCCTTTCTCGAGCTTCCCAGCAGCAATAACGTCGTCTATTCGTAGAATCATCTCCGTTACCTCACTTGCTGACTTAATTGCCTGTGTCTTGACGCGCAGAGGCTCGACTATGCCCAACTTGAGGGTGTTTGTCACTTTCCCGCTTACTACATCGATCCCGATATCCTCGCCACCCTTCTTTTCATGAGCCGCGCGCAGCTGCACCAATATATCTATTGGATCCAGCCCGGCGTTCTCTGCCAAGGTCCGCGGAATTATCTCGATCGCATCGGCGAACGCATCGACGGCGAGCGCCTCACGCCCTCCGACCGTATCGGCGTACTCTCGCAAGCCCTTCGCAACATCTATCTCTGGATTACCTCCGCCCGCCACGATCTTGCCATCCTCGACTGCCGCCGAAACCACGCTAACTGCATCGTGTACCGCCCGCTCGACCTCGTCGACCACGTGCTCGGTACCGCCCCTCACCAACAGGCTCACGGCCTTGGGATCCTTGCAACCCTCGATGAATATCATCTCCTCGCCCGCTATCTTGCGCTCATCCACCAGCGCCGCCGAGCCGAGGTCCTTCGCCGTGAGATCCTTGATGTTAGTTACTATTTTGCCCCCTGTCGCGCGAGCAAGCTTCTCCATATCAGACTCCTTGACCCTTCGAGCCGCTAGGATTCCCGCCTTCGCAAGGTAGTGTTGAGCAATGTCGTCGATTCCCTTCTGACACAGGACGACGTTAACGCCTGCCTTCCTCACTTGCTCAACCATTTCCTGTAGCATGCGCCGCTCCTCCTCCAGGAAGCTTCGAAGCTGCTCGGGGTCTGTTATGTTGATCTTGGCATCTGTTTCGGTTTCTTTGACCTCGAGAGCTAAGTTGAGCAGGGCTATCTTCGCCTTCTCAACTCGCCTCGGCATTCCTGGATGAACAACCTCCTTGTCGAGTATCAAGCCTTGGACGAGTTGGGAGTCCGCCGAGCTGCCCCCACTCTTTTTCTCGACCTTAATGTTGTCGAGGTCCGCCTCCAGCTTGCCGTCCGATTCCTCGACTATTTGCCCGACGGCTTTGACACATAGCTCCGCGAGCTTCTCACCCCGCATCTCTGAGCCCTTGCTACTCATAGCGGTCAAGGCGATCTGCTTAAGCGTCTTGTCGTCGTCTTTTGAGACACTTATAGCGATGTTGTCCAAAATTTCTTGCGCCTTCGTGGCTGCCCGCCGATAACCAGTCGCGATGACGGTAGCATGGATGTCCTGATCGAGCAGCTCCTCAGCTCGCTTCAAAAGCTCTCCAGCGAGCACTACAGCAGTAGTCGTGCCATCCCCCACCTCGTCCTCCTGGACCTTGGCGATCTCGACCATCATCTTCGCTGCGGGGTGCTCGACGTCCATTTCATCGAGGATGGTGACACCATCGTTGGTTATGGTTACATCACCTAAGCTGTCGACGAGCATCTTATCCATTCCGCGCGGCCCCAAAGTCGTGCGGATCGCTTGAGCAATCACTCGGGCCGCCATGATGTTCATGCGCTGGGCATCCCGCCCCAAGTAGCGCTGGACCTTCTCGGGTAGTATTAGGACTGGTTGTCCTCCCATCTGAGCTGCCATAAAATCCCCCCTAAATCTATCTACTGCATAATTCTACCTAATTCAGAGATTTATTCGTATTAAAGCTTTACTTTTGGGCCCTTCCATTCACTCAGTGGAACCCCTAACTTCTTTTCTACCGCTGAGCGGTGGATAGTGTTATATGAGCAAAATGGTATTATGCGACCATCTGGCACAGCGTAGTGGATGACACATCGCTCCACCCTATCTAAATCAAAATTATATGCATCTTGGAAGTGCATGCATCCTATCATCAGCGCTCGCTCGTGGAACTCCGCGAGGGCTGAATACTCACCGGTGCGAAGGATGTTAGATATGATCTTTAATAAGTTGAGTCCTTTAGGCGCTTTTCTCAAATCGATAGCGCTTGGTATATCCTTAAGAGCTTTCGCTATGATCTTCGTCTTGGCGCCGAACCCGCCACGTTTGAGTTCCCCCGCGTATTTATCCAACAGCTTAAACAGCTTCTCAACATTCACGAACCTCGTTATCGGGATCATCTTGCCATCATCCGCAAAAACGTAGGTCCCTGCACCGCAGTGCTCATGGCAGGTGAACTCAATATAGGGTCTGCCCTTGTATGACTCAATGAAGCGAGAAGTGGGAACAACACTCGGCACGGGATAGAAATCTGAAACTGTAATCTGTCCATCGGTCTGTTCCTCAACGGCTTTTAAAAAGTCTGGAATGGTTATCCTCCATTTTTCCCGCTCCTGCTGGGAGATGCGCCCGGCGAACGAAACTGGTTGCACGTTCACACACTTGACGACATCTAAGTTCTTGATCGCGAAACGAATGATGTCGCCAACTTGATGATCGTTTACCCCCTTGACGAGGGTCACGACAAGCACGACGCTGCGAAGGCCCGCTTTTCGACAGTTTTCGATCGCCTCAAGCTTGTGGTGCAAAACGTCCTGCCCACGCGTGATCTTGTATGGCTCAGGCGTCACACCATCGAATTGGAGATAGAGGGTATTTAATCCCGCCTCTACAAGCCGCTTCACGAAGTCCAAGTCCTCGGCAATCCTTATGCCGTTGGTGTTGACTTCAACGTGGGGGAACCCCGCCTCTTTGGCGGCGCGCACGATGTCTGGAAGGTCGTCGCGGAGAGTTGGCTCGCCGCCTGAAAGTTGCAAGGCAGGCGCCGGTACCGGCTTGTTTGCACGAAGGTTACGGATCATTTCAACCACCTGCTCAAACGTCGGTTCGTAGACATAGCCAGCTGCCGCGGCGTTTGCGAAGCAAATTGGGCAGCGCATGTTGCAACGATTAGTGACGTCAATTATGCCCAAAACGGTGTGCGACTTGTGATTGGGGCAGATGCCGCAATCGAACGGACATCCCTGATTTTCCTCTGTCCGCGGGTTTTCAACCCTTTTGCCGATGCGCGCGAACTTTTGAGCCCATTTGTATAGCTTCACGTCCGACCAGTAAACATCCTCGAAGCCTCCGTGTTTTGGGCAGGTCTTCTTGATCACGGCCTTGCCATCTTCTTCCACGACCTCAGCGTCGATGACTTTCATGCACTCTGGGCAAAGGCTTTTGGTTTTCTTGAGCAGCAACTTTGACACCACAAACTTTCTCCTCACCGCCAATCTTCACCCTTCTTTCCTGGAGAAAATTTTCCGAAACTGTTCACCGAAGTCCCTGATTAAAGTGGACCTGACTATAAAAAGTTTTATCGTAGCGATTAACGGAAATTTGCCCCTCGATGAATAATTTCAAATGGTCCGCATTTTCTCCACATGTAACTTACAATTCGGTTACGATCAGCGTGGCGGTGCTCGTGACGCCTGCTATGCTTCGAATATCACCGAAAACCGCCTTGGTGAACTTCTCGGAGGAGTCGACCTCAATACGGGCGACAATGTCGTAGGGACCGGTCACGCATTCCGCTTTCTTGACATCCTCTATACTCTTCACCCTTTGGAAGACTTCAGCAGTCTTACCTGGCTCGGTGGATATCAAACCATAAGCGCTTATCATTCAATAATCCCTTCTATACTTTACAACAAACAGCTTTAAATTTTTTGTATATTACTCAGCACCTGGGATCAAACTGAGTTTCAAGCTAGGCGACCGCAATGCCGGACCCAGGGTGCATCAATAACCTCGAGTACTGGAAACAGCTGAAACAGCAAGCTTCTTAACATGCGCTATCTTGTTTAGAATTTAATTTTTCAGATTTGAGAACCTCTTTGATCACCGAACCGAAAACAGCAAGCTAGGTTACATCTTAACTATTGGAGGATGAAATGCCATACAGAACCCGAATTAGAAATGTAGTGATCTCCGTCACTTATGAGGGGTTGGAGTTTAATTTAGAGCGATTAGCAAGAATTCTAAAAGGGAAAGGCACACGCTATGATCCAGAAATATTCCCAGGCATGTCTTATAAATCGACAGATCCCGCAGCATCGTTTTTGATCTTTGAATCGGGGAAGATGAATTGCGTCGGTGCAAATAGCCTGAAAAATGCCAATCTGGCGATAAAGAAGCTGACCAAAAAACTCAGGGGAGCAGGGATCAAGATAAGATCCGAACCAAAAGTCAAGGTTCAAAACATTGTGGCAACCACCAACTTTGGCACGGAACTCGACTTGGAGGAAATAGCCACAAAATTCGAGAACACCGAATACGAGCCCGAGGTATTCCCTGGTTTGGTATTCAGGCTTGACGAACCTAATGTCGTCATATTGTTATTCACAACGGGAGAGGGTGTATGCGTGGGGGCAAAGAGCAAAAGACAGATAAGGACGGCCTTCGCTCGGATCGCCAAGATCCTTGGCCTCGCCGGATAATCTTAATTTCATACTTCCAAATTTCAGGTTTTGATCCATTCGCCCTAGCCCATCTTGCGAAGGCAAAGGGGAAAAACTGATATTTCTTTCAAATTTTGATATCTCCCCAAATAATCCCAACACTTTTTCTTCATTCGGGATTACACCCTTCGCCCCATATCTTAAGACATCCTCGGCGTGCAGCAAGATGTCCAAGCCGGCGTCGACGTTGACTTTTACCTCCTCGAGGATTTTCTCAATCGGCCTATCCCTGAAGTTCAAGAGTGTTGGAATGCAGAACTTGCAGCCCCTACCACAGCCCCCGGCGATCTCGACGATCCCGTTGACCGTTGGATTCTTTATCGATGGGATTTGTCCTAGAGGAACGACCTCCCCCTCAACGATTCTTGGTAGTTCATCACCATTCAACGCCTTCTCGAACACTTCAACCGCTGTTATTTCGCCCTCTCCGACGACGACGCAATCGATGTCAAGTTTTGCCATTATCCGTTCGTCTGCCAGCTACCAAGCCCCGGGCCCTCCGACTATCACCTTCAGTCCATTTCCTCTGATTGATGGATCTGTGACGAGTTTTCTGAAGTAGAGCGCGGAGTAGGTTTCCCTGCCAACTAGGTTGCTAAAGGTGGTGGAGGCTGGACCCAATCTAAGAGGGTCATTTGAGGTGATGCCCAAGGCTCTGATTGCATTCAACGTCTCATTCGAAAAGCCCATATTTGAGAGGAGGGACATCCGCAGAAAATGGCTAGAGTTCCAGCAACCACTACCTTATGTCGATGACACGTGGAAGGGGGCGATTCGAGGAGGCCTGCCTGAAGAAGGAATTCTACGTTTACCTGCCCTCCATCGACTTCATGCCGGGTAAGATCATATCTCGACTTTGGAAGCTTTACTTTAAGTCGGAAGATGTGTGGGAGAGGCGAGGATAATCTGCGACATAATGAGACACAATCGACAGTGTCTGCTGAAGGAGCTAACGATCGCCATGATGGGCGAGGAATATAAGAAATATTTTCGCTTATAAAAAAATATCAAACTGACGAGTACTTGTATTGTTTAGTTGTCCGTAACTTTGCAGAGGCGACGAATATCGATGGCAAGATGAATAGCGCGACGAGCATACAAAGTAGGATCGCCAGGGTGGTTATTGCCGCCAAGTGTTTCCAGTGACCTCCAAAACATAAGTAAACCAAAATCGCCGCAACGAGAGCCACTGTCACCACTACGGCAAAAAGATATTTTTTGCGTGCCTCCGCCATCAAATTAATCATTGAACAGCTCGGTGCCAAGTTTCCCAACCTTCGCCAGCACCCTTGAGGTCCTTATGCCAAACACAGCAAGATTGATGGCAAACTTCAGTAGCACCATCGGATTACTTCTGTTTTTCCTTCTTTTCCTCTAGCTCCAAATATTTGTTCAGTGCCTCTGTTACAACTTCGGTCTGGGTTAGGCCTTGCCTCGCTGCATGTATCTTTATTTCCCTCCAGAGATCTTTGGCGAGATTCAAAGACGTTTTAATTGTTTGTCCCGCCAGGCTTCGGACTTCTTCAATTCGTTTTTCAATCTTCTTATCCATCTTACCACCTCGGTAAATAATTATGTAAAGAGATACTTAAATACTTTTTCCCTTACATACTGATGGACTTTTCTCCTCGTAATTTGTGGAGCAGGCATCCTAGGTTAAATGAAAGCTATGAAAGCGTGGGAAGAGATAAAGGATGGAAAGACGGTATGGAGAACCCCTCTTTGGCTTAAGAAGAAGAAAAAGTACTAGCATAACTAATCGCCGTCGGAAATACTACAGGGAAGTTTCGAAAAGTCGATTTATATTTTGGGGAATTTAAACCCTCCGTGCACTGCCTAACTCAGTATTATGATTCAAGGTTGTAGATCACCAGTGTTTGGACCTGAGATATCTATTACCACACCAAGAATGGAAATGTCGTCCTTATCATGTCGGCTGAAGATTATATCCTTTTCAATTTGGAATAATTGAAATACCAATGCATAACATATTGCTGTGGAAGAATTCAAATCAAACGTGATAAGTTGAACGGGTTATTTCACATAATAGTATCTGCGATTTGGTTCATCCTGCCCGCCTATGTGGCGAACGCTACGCCAGTCGTGCTGGGTGGAGGCAGGCCGATTGACGCTGGTAAAAAATTCATTGATGGGCGTCCGATTTTTGGTGCTGGCAAGACGGTGCAGGGGTTCCTCGCCGGGCTAGCGGCTGGCACTTTCGTCGGGCTGCTTCAGGGCATCGCCGCAGGGCCGCTTCCGGACTATCTCGCCTTGGGCTTCCTGCTCGCCTTGGGGGCTCTGCTGGGCGACCTGCTCGGGAGCTTCATCAAGCGCAGGCTCGGCATCAAACGCGGTGGCTTGGCCCCTGGACTCGATCAACTTAGTTTTGTAGTCGTTGCTCTGCTCGCGGCAAGCCCACTGGCCCTACCCAGCTGGGAAATCGTTCTCACAATAATAATCATCACCCTTCCGATCCACCTCGCCACAAATTTCGGCGGCTACAAGCTGG
>JAGMBM010000100.1 GCA_023129675.1 Hadesarchaea archaeon
CACGACGACATCATGGATCGGGACGAGTTCAGGCGAAACGTGAAGACGGTGCACGTGCTCTGGGGGGAGCCCATTGCGATCATAGCTGGCGACGCCCTCTTCGCGAAGGTATTCGAGGCAGCGGCGGCGAACGCCAAGCGACTTGGGTTGGACGGCGCGCGCGCGGTCGAGCTTTTCGATACCATAAGCAAGGCGAGCTTCGAGATCTGTCAGGGGCAGGCGCTCGACATGCTGTTCGAGGGGCGCGCGGACGTGAGCGAGGACGAGTACATGCGCATGGTCAGCGGGAAGACCGGGGCACTCCTTGAGGCCTCCGCGAAAGTAGGGGCCCTCTTGGGGAAGGGAGAGCCCGAGCAAGTTCGCGCGCTCGCTGAATATGGGCGATTGATCGGGATGGCATTTCAAATGCAGGACGATGTGCTTGGCGTGGCCGGTGCGCGGGAAAAGTTTGGTAAGCCAATTGGAAGCGACATTCGGGAGGGCAAGCGTACACTCATAATGGTTAGAGCTCTCGCCACCGCACCCCCGGATGACAAAGTCACGCTTTTGCGCGCGGTCGGCAAGCGTGATGCATCGGAAGCTGAGCTAAAGGCTGCGATCGATGTACTCAAGCGCGCGGGCGCAATCGATTACGTGGCCGAGAAAGCGCGGGGGCTCGTCGCCCAAGCTAAATCGAAGCTGAAGACGCTGCCGGAGTCAAGGGCGAGGGAAGTTTTGTTGGAGTTGGCGGATTTCACGATCAAACGGGAGTTTTGATAGGGTCAGCAGTTCTGAAAGTTCCCGTGCCACTTGAGACTTGAACTTTCGATTAACATTTGAAAAATCTTGGCGCCCGTGCTTTCCGACGGCGAGCGACTATTCCTTCTCCAGACTAATCATGGTACTACGTTAACTCTTTAGCCATCCTTCAGCCCTGTAAGGTTCCTCCTTTAGACCAAGTGTGACGAGAATGGCCAATATTCCTCCTACCACTACTAGAATACCACCGTAGCCCATGACTCCGAAGCCTCCTAATCCAATGTCATTGACAACTGGGCCGATGGCGACCCCGATAAGAGCCAGTATCCCTCCAATTGCCAGCAGCCCTGCAGGAATCTCGCCGGGCCTGACCAACGCTAGGATGGCACCTATTACCGCAAGGATGCCTCCGACCAGCGCAACGTAGGGGAGTTTCGCATCAAAGCCGCCCTCAGCTGTCGCTTTAGTGAGATCCCACCCTGAAAGTGAATCACCGTCTGTAATCCACGGGCCAAAGACCCCGGCTACTACCAATATCCCGCCAATGAGCCCGATAATCGCTATTTTCTCCCCCATCGATTTCACCTCCTTCACCCGTTTCGGACGATGTTTACTCTAAACCAACATGTTTAAAAAATGATTAGCTTCTCTTCCTCAAGTGGCTTGCCAGAAATGCCATCTGCTAACAAACGAAGTATTTCTTTTTTCCGCTTGTTTTTTGGGCCCCTAGGTTTATGTACCGACTTCAGCTTTATTTGCATCGCCAATAGAATGTCTGTCGAGTGATCGATTGGAGGACATCCGCAGGGAAGCGCTTCGATGGGCCCTCACGAACGCCCTCGAGCACGAGGGGCGAGCGAGTGCAAAGGCCGTGCTGGGGAAGCTGGTGGCGGAGCTGCCGGGGTGGCGTTCCAAGATCAATGAGCTCTCCGCGCTGGTCGAGCAGGTCGTGGTTGAGGTCAACGAGCTCCCCCACGAGGAGCAGCTCTTCCGCCTTCGCAAGGTGGGCCCCGTGGAGCGACCGAAGCCCGGGGAGCGGCGTGGGTTGCCCGAGCTCCCCGATGTCAAAAAATATCAGATGGTCATTACCCGCTTCGCTCCGAACCCTAACGGGCCGCTTCACATAGGCCATGTTCGGGCGGCCCTGCTCAGTCACGAGTACGCCCGCCGGTACAAGGGCAAGTTCATCCTTCGCTTCGAGGACACAAACCCCGAGAACGCGCTGCTTGAGATGTACGAGCTCATCCGCCGGGACCTCCGATGGCTGAGCATGAGCTGGGACGAGGAGTACGCGCAGTCCGACCGCCTCGAGCTCTACTACAATTATGCGGAGCAGCTCCTGCGCGAGGGCAAGGCGTACATCTGCGCTTGCCCGATCGAGGCTTTCAGGGGGCTACGCGATCGGGGGAAGCCATGTCCATGTCGCGAGCTTTCGAGCGAGGAGCAACTTCAGCGATGGCGGCGGATGCTGGCCGGTGAGATCGCCAAGGGGGAGGCAGTCGTGCGCGTCAAAACCGACCTAAATCACCCAAACCCCGCGGTGCGCGATTGGCCTGCGCTTAGGGTGACGACTAAGCCCCATCCGCGCGTGGGGGAACGCTACTCGGTCTGGCCCCTCTACAATTTCTCGGTCACCATCGATGATTACGAGATGGGGATCACTCACGTCATTCGCGGGAAGGAGCACGAGGTCAACGAGCAGCGCCAGCGCACGCTCTTCGAGCACCTCGGGTGGCAATATCCCACGGCGGTTCAGTACGGGCGCTTGAGCATGGCGGGGGTGGCGCTGAGCAAGACCCAGACCATGCGGGGCATCCGGAGCGGTGAGCTCGCGGGGTACGATGATGTGAGGCTGGGCACAATCGCAGCGCTCAGGCGCAGGGGCTTCGTGCCCGAGGCGATCAAGCAGATCATCTTGGATATCGGCCCCACGCTCGTCGATGCCTCGCTGAGCTGGGAGACTCTCTACGCGTACAACCGAAAGTTAGCCGATGAGCGAGCGAACCGCTATTTCTTCGTCCCGAATTCCGTAAAGATGCTCGTGCACGGGGCGCCCGACCTAAAGCAGGCCCGGCTTCGCTTGCATCCGAGTCACCCCGAACATGGGGAACGAATCCTGCCGCTCGCGCGTGAGGGCGATGCACTCGTGTTTTATCTCGCCGGTGAAGACGCTGGGGCCCTGCGGGAGGGGCAGACCTTCCGCCTGAAGGATTTGATGAATGTGACCCTTAGCTCGAAGGGAAGGGTGCTCGAGGCCGAGTTTCAGGGACTTGAGCTCGCGGATGTGCGTAAAATCCAGTGGGTTTCAGCAGGGGCGGTGGAGGTTGAGGTGATAAAGCCAGATAACTCCCGCGAACTTGGGCTTGCCGAGCCGGTGGTGGCGGGGCTAAAAGTCGACACCATCATGCAGTTCGAGCGGTACGGGTTCGTTCGGGTAGATGCAGTAAGGCCAAAGCTCATCGTGGTTTACGGGCATAGATAGCTTAAAATAATACACGTTTTTAAAGGGATACGAGCCACGACATATGAATGATGGAGGATGAAACCTGAAGGAGGTGCATGAGTGGCTAAGCCAATTTACGTACGGTTTGAGGTACCCAAGGAGCTTGCGGATAAGGCCTACGAGGCAGTAGAGGGCGCGCGCGACACCGGGAAGCTTCGCAAAGGAACGAACGAGTCGACCAAGGCGATCGAGCGGAAGCAGGCCGCGCTAGTGGTCATAGCCGAGGACATCGAGCCGGCTGAGATCGTCGCCCACTTACCTCCGCTTTGCGATGAGAAGGGCATCCCGTACATTTATGTTCCAAGCAAGCGCGAGCTCGGGGCGGCAGCGGGCATAAATGTCGGGGCGGCGGCAATAACGATAGCCGAGGCAGGACGAGCGGCGGCAACTGTAAAAGAAATCGTCGAGCGCGTCCGCGAGCTGAAGAAGTGAGCTTAATGCCGGTTAGAGAGCTCGGTTTTCCAGCCGAGGTAATCGAGATTCGGACGCGCACGGGCATAACCGGAGAGATCTCGCAAGTCAAGTGTCGGGTGCTCGAGGGGCGGGACAAGGGTCGCATCATAACCCGCAACGTCAAGGGCCCGGTGCGCGTGGGCGATGTTCTGATGCTTCGCGAGACGGAGCGAGAGGCGAAGGAGATCAGGGTGCCATAATATGCCGGTCGCGCGGAAGTGCTCTTTCTGCGGCGGGCGGGTCGAGCCTGGTACGGGCTTGATGTTCGTCCGGCGAGATGGGTCGGTCTTGTTCTTGTGCTCGAGCAAGTGCGAGCGCAACCTAGAGCTGGGGCGGAAGCCGCACCGCGTGAAGTGGACCGAGCGCTCCCGAAAGGCGAGGGGAAAGGCTTGAGGGAGAGAACTTTCGTCATGGTGAAGCCGGATGGGGTGGCAAAGGGCCTAACCGATGAAATCGTCGCGCGGATCGAGCGGGCTGGGTTAAAAATAGTTTCGACGCGTCGGATGAAGCTCGACCGGGGGCTTGCGGAGGAGCTTTACTCGGTGCATCGGGGAAAGGATTTTTTTGAGCGCTTGGTCGAGCACGTGTTATCGGGCGAGGTGGTCGTGATGCTGGTCGAGGGAGAAAACGCGATAGCGCGAATGCGTGAGCTCTCGGGTGCCACCGACCCGGCCAAGGCCACGAAGGGAACGATTCGAGGCGATTTCGGGTCGAGCATCACGGAGAATGTCATTCACGCTGCAGATTCCGCGGAAAGCGCTGAGCAGGAGATGCGAATTTTCTTTGAGAAATCTGAAATTCTTTCTTCTGAACCATCCAAGCAAGGTTAAAATTTAACTTTTTTTACAATATTCCCAATTCTCATCGAAAAAATGCCATCGGGGCATGCTGGCGTGTTTTTTTTGATTGTAAACACTGCCTTTCTGAGCGGCGAACAACGCGAATAGTCACCAAGAACCCTTTTTACAAAGGCGTTCACGGGAAAAGCCCAGTTGTCTGATTTTTGGGCGAGGAAAAATGCACATTTAATTGGGTCATAAGCCTGTTTTCTACCTCACAGAGGAAGGACGGTTTTTTTGTAAATTTCGTTCAATACTTCGGCGGACGCGACGTATATCGCGCTAGCTCCGCAAAAGATACCCTCAAGACCCGCGATGGTTTTTATAACGCCAATCCCAGTAAAATCAGCTGTAGCCAAGAGGAAGAAAAGGACAACCAAACTGATGAACACCACTTGGAGCCCTCTTTTCAGCTTCAGGGTGCAGATGAACATAAATATGCTAAATATCCCCCACATCACGAAGTAAGCCCCCATAGATGTTGAGTCCACCGCCACGGCCCACCCCAGCGCAGGAAACACCCGCAGCGCCACTAGGGACAACCAAAACGAACCATACGAGCAGAATGCTATAGTTCCAAACGTATTTCCATTTTTGAATTCAAGTATGCCAGCTATTATCTGCGTTATCCCACCGTAGAAGAGCGCCATCGCCAGTATCACACCCCACCCGCTTGATGGGATTATCCCGGCGTTAAGCAAATTGAGCAATACCGTAGTCATCCCAAATCCCATCAGCCCTAGCGGTGCGGGGTTGGAACGGGCTAATCGTTCTTCAGGATTACTTCGAGATGACGGCAAAACTTCACCCTCTTCATCTAACGTCTTATTAATCTCGGAAATCCCTTAAATGTATTTTGCTTTTTCTTTCCCACATTGCTCAATTTTTGACCTCACAAAATGGGCATTTTTATTGGGTTATGAGCCTAAATGGGCTCTGGGTTTGGAAATGGGCAGTTTAATTGGGTCATGGGGGTCAGAGTGAACCCTGCGAAATTTTTCGGTTAAAAGGGATTAATTCGGAAAACGCTAACGGATTGAAATAAATAATTGTCGGGCATATATACCCACCTCATCGTTTCGTAGACGTCAATTCAAACTGTTTAAGGTGCTAACATTGTATTTTCGTCTCAAACTTTAAAGGTTTGACCGCCAAACTACAAACATGCCATACAAGTTTAGCTTCGACCTATCGCGCGTGCCCCAATCATTTTTCAGAGGGCTCGTTAAGGCTGCATATAAAAAAAATATGCACAGGAGAATTGGGAGGGGTGTACGGCAGTTGGCTGGAAAGCTCAAAATTCGCGAACTCACGGGTTTAAATATCTCCGATGTTTTCATGCTCGTCGAAGATCTTGTGGATATACACGCCAAAAATCTTTTAGACAGAGAAAAGTTTCTGAAAACCAGAAAGAGAGTGCTTTTTCTGCCTCATTGTTCGAGAAAATACATGGACAGCAGGTGTCGAGCACATTTCGACCCAAAGGTTCCCTCATACTACTGCGCTCACTGCTCCCCCGACTGTCTGATCAACAAAGCAACCGCGCTAGGGGAGGAGAGGGGGTACGATGTTTACGTGTTGCCCGGTGGTACGTGCATACATCAAATACTGGAGAAAAATTCGTATGAGGGCGTTGTTGGAGTTGCGTGCGGCCAAGAACTGAAGGAAGGGGGAGAGCTCCTTAAAAACAATAATATACTAGGTCAGGCGGTCTTCCTCATCAAGAACGGTTGTGCTAACACAAAGTTTAACCTTAAAAGTCTTGGAGAAATTTTATGAAAAATGAGAACTTGAAATTCACTTTGGAAACACCGATTTTTAAATGAAAATGTGGATAAATAGAGAATAAATTGCTGAAAAATGACGATTTTCAGATTGTTTATGCTAGCAATTTTGGGGAGTCTATTTCATAATGAATTCAGCTTTTCTTTGCAATTCTGGTGGGGCTATACTTCTGAATATATTTTTTCTTTAATTTCCCCCTTTACCTTAAACGAATATTTTTTGGCTTTCTTTAGAAAGTCTTCGGTGGCTTTGATAGCATCTACACAATCCTTTCTGGAAGGACTGTAACCTTGATGTTTTATC
>JAGMBM010000101.1 GCA_023129675.1 Hadesarchaea archaeon
CCATACAAATATCAATGATTTTGTCAGTGTTGATTTTTGTAATTGTTATGGGTATGTCTAGTTTATCTTTCAGCGCTAATTCAATACATGTGTTCAGATTATTGATTACCGAAGTCGAGTCACCCTTCGAAAAAGAAACACCTGCTTCTTTTAATTTATCATCCGCTTCCTGGAAAATTTTCCTTTCATGAATTCTCTTTTCGCTGCGTGTTTTTAGCTCTAATAATTCTAGGATGTAATCACAGAATTCTACTGCATCAGATACGTTGATGGAATATCTCTCTGCCCACTCTGAGTTAAAAAAAACTTTGTGTTCTGGCAATTCTTTTGCAGTTATAGAGATAAGATTTATGAATTTTGAAAATAGGGTTGAGTGAGACTTTAATTGAACGTAACTAAGGTGAGATTTCAACTCTTTCCTCAAAGATTTTGTGATATATCCAAGTTCGCTTTTCTTCATGGGAGTAACTTTGCATCATAGGTTTAAGAAGGTTAATCTACGAAATAAATTGCCGATAAAAATGATTAATTGATTCTCAGTGTTTCTTGTAAAGCAAATTGAATAGCTTCACGATCGGGGTCAATAAAGTTCTCACAACACGCCCGAGCATTTCAGATTTTTTAATCGCGCGAGCTATTGGGGGAGATAACTTGTAGTATGAGCAAACGAGCATTTCTCCCGTGCGATTTCGTAACAGAAAATTGTCCCTGAATCGCCTGAGTATGTTTACCTCGTGTGCCATAGGGGTTCCAAAAGTCGCCGTGGCGATGAAACATCCCCCTCCTCTTCGCGCGAGCGATTCCTTCCATTCCACCCCACAGGTAGGGCAACGATATTGAATGTGGGGAACGGATCTGGTTCCTTTTTTGAAAAAGCTCTTCTCTTCTACGTCTACGTCAACTTTTCCCACGATTTCCATTGGTTTGTAGCATTGGGGGCATAGGATAACCGGAACCGCGATCGGAACCCTAGGGAGCTCTCCCGGAATTTCTTCGGGTTTCTTTCTCTCCATAATAAGCACATTTAGTAAGCCTCGGCATTCTTTAAATACCTTCTGAGTTCATTTGGCCAACATTCCCCTATCCTGTAGCCCTTTAGCCCCGAGAATTAGTCCTTTTCAAAATAGGTGCATCGATAAAGCGCCCCAGTTATAAATCAGAAGCAAGCGCATGTTAAAAACGAGGCGGTGAAGATGGCCGGGAGAAAGGTCCGTCAGCCGATAATTGCGGTGCTGGGTCATGTCGACCACGGCAAGACGCTTCTATTGGATAACATCAGGGGCACGGCAGTTGCGGCTAGGGAAGCAGGTGGAATAAGTCAACATATAGGGGCGACCGAAGTCCCTGTGGAAACCATCAAACAGATTTGCGGCCCCTTACTTGAGAAGTTTAAAATAGAGGTGACTCTTCCTGGGCTGCTCTTCATCGACACCCCCGGGCACGAGGCATTTACTAACCTGCGCCGCCGCGGGGGGGCGCTTGCAGACCTCGCTGCGTTGGTCGTCGATATTAACGAGGGTTTCATGCCCCAGACGCTCGAGTCGCTAACGATTTTGAAATCGTACAAAACCCCCTTCATGCTCGTCGCCAACAAAATCGACCTCCTACTGGGGTGGCAGCCATCGCCCAAGGTATGCTTTCTTGACTCGTTCGCCCGCCAGCACTCCGAGGTGCAGCGCGCGCTCGACGATAAGATCTACGAGCTGGTCGGCAAACTCCACGAGCTGGGATTCGAGGCCGAGCGCTTCGACCGGGTGAGCGATTTCCGTAGGCAGGTGAGCATCGTGCCCACGAGCGCCAAGACGGGTGAGGGGGTGCCCGAGGTACTCACGGTGCTCGTCGGGTTGGCGCATCGATTTCTCGAGAAGGAGTTGGTGGTCGAGGTGACGGGCCCGGCGCGGGGGACGGTGCTCGAGGTAAAGGAGGAGGTTGGACTGGGGAAGGCCATAGATATCATTGTGTACGATGGTACGCTCGCAAAGGGGGACACCTTTGCCGTCGGAGGGCTCGATAAAATGATCACCTCGAAGGTCCGAGCCCTGCTTCAGCCGAAACCACTCGACGAGATCCGCGACCCCGAAGACAGGTTCAAGCCCGTCGCGCGCGTGTCTGCGGCGGCCGGGGTTAAAGTCGCTGCGCCCGACCTCGAGGGAGTCATCGCAGGTGCCCCGCTGTGGGCGATCAAGGATACGTCGGAGGCGGAGAAGCTTTGGCAGGAGCTCCAGCGAGAGATGGAGCGCATCCGGATAAGTACGGATGTTAATGGGGTCGTGCTTAAGGCGGACGCGTTGGGCTCGCTTGAGGCGCTCGAGGGGCAGCTTCAGGCAAATGGGGTGCCGATCCGCCACGCGGACGTTGGCGATGTCTCGCGGCGCGATGTGGTCGAGGCGGCGAGCGTGGTGAAGAGCGATCCCTTGCTCGGGGTGGTGCTCGCTTTTAACGTGAAAATCCTGCCGGATGCCCAGCAGGAGGCGGAGCGCGAGGGGGTGTCCGTGCTACACGATGAGGTCATCTACAGGCTCTTGGAGAGTTACGAGGACTGGGCGAAACAGCGCCGTGAGGAAATCCGGGCGAAGCGGCTCGAGAGCTACTTCAGGCCCGGGAAGTTCGCGCTCAAGCCTGGTTATGTGTTTAGGCGGAGCCGTCCGGCAATCGTGGGGGTCGACGTGTTGGGAGGGGTGTTGAAGCCCAAGTACCCGCTCATGCGCAAGGACGGGCGCTCGGTGGGCACGATTCGTGGGTTGCAAAAGGAGAAAAAATCCGTACAGGAGGCGAGGTTGGGGGACGAGCTCGCGGTTTCAATCGAGGGTGGAGTGGTCGGGCGCAACGTGCAAGAGGGAGATGTTTTATATGTCGATGTGCCCAGGGACCATGTGCTTGCTCTGAAGCGGGAGCTCCGTGACCTGCTTTCGGGCGATGAGCTAGCGGTGTTGGATGAGATAATCTTGATCAAACAGCGTGAGGATTCGACATATGGGATGATGTGATGGTGTTCAAAGTAGTGGTTGCTGACCCCGAAACGGGCAAGAGCTACCCCCTAGAGGCTCGCGAGCCGGATGCGCGGAGGCTGGTCGGGATCCGGATAAGGGACAAGTTCGACGGAGCGGTCGTGGGGCTCCCAGGGTACGAACTCCAACTCACGGGCGGCACCGACAAGGATGGATTTCCCATGCGTTCGGACATCTACGGCCCCGGCCGAACGAGCGTTCTGCTGGCTGGCGGTTCGGGTTTTTCACCTCGGAGGCGAGGGGAGCGGCGCCGGAAGCGGGTCCGGGGTTCGAGGATCTCCGACGCAATTGTGCAGGTTAATGCGAAGATCGTGAAGCGCGGGGAGAAGCCCATCGAGGAGCTCTTGGCCCCCAAGGAAGCCGAGGCGAAGGCAGCTTAACCACCAGTTGAGAAGTTTATCCTCCGTGCACTTTTCAACAATACTCAAGGAGTGATTCACAGCTGTGCACTCCGCTCAAAGCCTGCGCGTTTTATATTGCTTGAACTGAAAATTGAGCAAGGTGTGTTCAAGTGCCTCAAGCGGTAGTCAACATAGGCATGATCGGTCACGTCGACCACGGAAAGACGACGCTCGTTGAGGCCATCTCGGGCGTCTGGACCGACGTGCACAGCGAGGAGATCCGCCGAGGGATTTCGATCCGTCTCGGCTATGCGGATATCTCGTTCGCGCGCTGCCGAGAGTGCGGTCGGTACAGCGCGAAGGAGAAGTGTCCCTACTGCGGGGCCGCGACGGAGTTCTTGCGCCGTGTTTCATTCGTCGACGCCCCGGGGCACGAAATGCTCATGGCCACGATGATCTCTGGAGCCGCGATTATGGATGGAG
>JAGMBM010000102.1 GCA_023129675.1 Hadesarchaea archaeon
TTTCCTACGGAATCCTGAGGACCACGGAGGGCTGCCACGCCCGCGGCTTGCACAAATCCCGCGACGCACGATGTCGATGCCTGCTGTACCTTATTTATCTCCGCAATCAACTCGACCGGCGCAATCGCATAACCCAGACGCCAGCCGGTCATCGCATAAGCTTTCGAGAAGCCGTTGACGTAAATCGTGCGCTCAGTCATATTTGCTAGCGACAACACACTCACATGCTTTCCCTCGTACACCAAACAATCGTAAATCTCGTCTGACAAAACCCAAAGGTCGTGATCGATTGCGATATCAACTATAGGTTGAAGGTCTCCTTGCTGCATCACCGCACCGGTTGGATTGTTCGGATAATTGATCACTATCATCTTCGTTTTTTTCGTCAGCGCATCTTGCACCTTTTCTGCCTTCACCTTGAATTCGTCGGCCCGCGAAGCTTCGACGAATACCGGCTTAGCCCCAACCACCCGCACCATAGGCTCGTAGGTCCAGCAAGGGCTAGGGATAATAACCTCGTCGCCGGGATCGAGCGCTGCGACCATTGCACAGAAGATAGCGTGCTTAGCCCCGGGGGTGACGATGACGTTTTTTGTGGTTGTGGTGATGCCCTTCGTAGCTAGGTGCTCCGTGATCGACTCGCGCAGCTCGGGCAGGCCGGCACTCGGCGTGTATTTGGTCATCCCGCGCGCGAGGGCCTCCTCCGCGGCTCGCTTGATGTGAGCCGGCGTGTCGAAATCCGGCTCGCCGACCTCCATGTGGATGATGTCCTTACCCTGGCGCTCGAGTTCTTTGGCAAGACCGAGGACTTTGAGCGTGCTCGAGAGAGGTATTTCATTCATGCGCTTGGCAGGCTCCAACTTAACCCCCGCTAAGATTTTAGGTGTTTAATATAAACCTACTTCGGTCTGCATGCATTGGATCGATCGCGTTGCAAAAGCCTTGCTCAAGCGGGACAAAAGACACGTCATCGCAAGCGGCATCTCGGTCTCTGGCCACATCCACATCGGCCATTGCAACGACATCTTCATAGCCGATGGGGTTCGAAGGGCGCTCGAGGAGTTGGGAGGCGAAGGGCAGGCTTTTTGGTACGCCGACGACTTCGACCCCATGCGCCGGATACCCTGGCCATTAAATGAGGGCGAGTTGGCTGAAAAATACAAGCGGTACTTGGGAATACCCTACATCAACATCCCCTCTCCCGACCCGAACTACAAGAACTTCGTCGACTTCTTCGCTCGCCCATTCATCGAATCGCTCGACGATTTCGGGATCGATGTGAAGATTTACTCAGGTGCAGAGATTTATCGAAGCGGGAGGATGGCAGGCCCAACCCGAACTGCACTCGAGCACGCCGACAAAATCCGCGCAATTCTCAACCGATACCGCTCCAAGCCATTGCCCGAGGACTGGTTGCCCTACGATGCATTGTGCGAGCGATGTGGTAGGCTTGCAACTACCCGATCACTCAGCTGGCACGATAACTATGTAAGTTACAAGTGTGAGGGAAGCGACTACGTAGCCGGTTGTGGTCACGAGGGCGAGGCCGACTTCACCAAAGGTCAAGGTAAACTGACTTGGCGGGTGGAGTGGCCCGCGCGCTGGAAGTTACTCGGCGTTACCTGCGAACCTTTCGGCAAAGATCATGCGGTCGTCGGAGGAAGTTACGACACGGGCAAGTTAATCGCAAAGCAAGTTTTCAAATGCAATGCTCCTTACCCCGTGCCCTACGAGTGGGTTAGCCTCAAGGGCAGGCGAATGTCTTCTTCGGAGGGAGTCGTATTCACGCTCCCCCAGTGGCTCGAAATAGCCGAGCCCGAGCTTCTGCGCTATTTCATCTTCAGGAGCAAACCCATGAAGGCCAAGGAGTTCGACCCCGGGCTAGCGCTGCTTGACCTTTACGATGAGTACGACTTAGTCGAGCAAGTTCACTTCGGCATGGTTGAGGCGAGTGCTCGTAGGAGGGAACAGTTCAAGCGCATTTACCAGCTCTCCCAACTTCGCAAAACACCAAGACGGCGAGTGCAACGCATTCCGTTCAGGTTCGCCACAGTACTGGCCCAAGTCATTCGGGATGAAAAGCATGCGATTAACGTTTTAACTTCCCGGAGGATGCTAACCGACCCAAGCAAATCCGATATCGAGCTAGCTTTCCGCCGCTTGAGTTGCGCGCGGAATTGGGTGTCCAAACATGCACCCAAGCGTTTGCAATTCAAGGTTGCTGAAACCTTACCAGCCGAAGCTGTACAGCTCCTCACCAAAAAACAAAAACAGGGTTTAACACAACTGGCTGCTGATCTTTCCTCGCGCGATTTCACCCCGGTCGAACTTCACAATCACATCTACGAACTCGCGCAGAGGGTAGGGCTAAAAGCACCAGAGTTATTCAAGGCGATCTACCTCGCTCTGCTGGGTCGTGAGTCCGGACCCCGCGTGGGCAACTTTATTTCTGTTCTCGATAAGGAGTTCATCATCCAGCGTCTCAGGGAAGCTGCTCTTTGAGTCGGATTTTTACTTCCGGATGGCTCTGTACCAGCCGCTTAAAAACCTCCTCGAAATTTTCGTCCGGCATGAGTGCGCGTTTGATGAAAATCCCAGTGCGGCCCACATCTTCCCTACGGGTTAGAACCTGCACGCGCTCCCGAACAATATCTAAACCAACACCGACCCGCTTTGCCACCTCAGCTTCTTTTCTCATAACTGGACCTTCAACATGCCCTTGCGGCGTGGGCTCGATTAACATCAGGCGCTTATCGACACCTGGCACGCGAACCGCTTGCTTGACCTGCTCGGAGCTTGCCGCGCCCCCGAAATAATAGAACTCGACCTCTAGCTGCTTCGGCTTCACCAGCGGGAAAGTGATCAAGCGGTCCTCTTCGATATAAATGTGCGCCTTCGGGAGTTGCCAGGGCGTCGCCACGGCTATCTCCCGGTTCATTGGCTCGAGCTTGGCCTCTCGAAGAGCTAGTTCGATCTTGTAGGATGGCACGACGTGAGGTACAAACACATCAACATCACTACCTTTCCTGACGTCCCCCCTGGCGACGCTCCCGTACAAGATCGGATTTAACCCTCGCTTCACCAGAACTTCCATCAGTTCCAGCGCGCGCTTCCGTAGCTCCTCAAAAAGTTGCCAGCGCTCTCCATCGTAAACAATTTCGACGATGTCGGCGGAGCGAACTGGCTTGACCATATCAAAGCCCTGTTTCATGATCACCGATGACGAAATTCTTGCCGGACACGTGGAGCAAGGGTTTCACTTGCTCGGCATTCAGCCTCCCCGCCTTCATCGCGCCCTTCCGTGCATGCGCCGCGACGACCCTTCCTGCCACCACAACGTACTCGGGTCCCTGATGGGTCCAATCGAGTTTGCACTCCAAATTAACCGGACACTCGACGATTCGCGGCGGCTTCACTTTTTCGGAGGGTTCCCAGTTCAGGCCAGCCTTCTCGAGCTCGTTGACCCCCCGTGGAAAACTCTTGCCGCAGGTGTACATCTGCTTCTTGATCCGCTCGGGGACGAGGTTAAGGACAAATTCTTCCGTCTCACTAACATTGCGATAGGTATCACTCTCATAACTGGTCGAGAAAATAACGATCGGTGGTTCCGACTCAACCGGCGTCACCCACGACATCGGTGCGGCATTGATTCGCCCATTTTTGTCAACCGTGGTGATCAATACGAGGGGCCGCGGGGCGATCAAACGATAGGCATCCTCCAAATCGACCAACATGCGATCACCTCAAACTTTTCCCAAGCCACTTTAAATATTCAGGTAGGCCTCGCTCGATCCGCAGGGCGAGAATCTCCGGTACCTCGTAGCTGTGGAGTTCCTTTATACGAGGGATCAGGCGGTCAAGTTTTTTCATCGAGGTCTTTGCCACGACCAATACCTCCCTCGCACGCTCGACCTTACCACGCCATCTGTATACGGAGGTCACGTTCGGGACTGTGCTCACGCACGCCGCGAGCTTTTCGGATACAAGCCTTTCAGCCAACCGCTTAGCCTCGACCCGATTCTTCACCATCGTCAGCACCACACAGAACATGTTATCAAAAAACAAGGGGGAGACAGGGGTTTAAACTTTGCCGCGTGTTTAAACACGGGATGGCATTGGGCACGCTTTGGTGGTTGTTGGTCGTCTTGGCTGCTCTGGCTGCACTGTGGGCAATCATACTGCTCGCCAATCGCAGGTACGATCTGAAAAAGCGGGGATTCACCATCTCCCCGGGCTTTGTGATGTGGCGCACCAAGCGAGGGCTACAGTTCATCGACCGCGTGGCAAAATCCTCCAAGCGGGGGTGGCGCGCGTTTGGGACCGCGGCCGCAGCAATCGGGATATTTCTGATGGCGTTCGTCTTCTTCAATGTCGCTTTTAACGCTGTGATCACTTTCACACAACCCGTCCGGGCGCTTCCAGGTGTGCGCTTCGTGCTGCCCGGCATTGTCCCTGGTCTCACCATCTTTGCGTGGTTGGTGAGCATAGCGAGTGTACTTTTTGTACACGAGTTCGCCCATGGGTTCGTGCTACGCGCGCAAGGGCTTGAGACGAAATCCGTGGGCGGGATGTTGTTGGTGGCGCTCCCCGGCGCCTTCGTCGAACCAGATGAAAAACAATTGAAGAAAGCGCCGATATTGAAGCGCCTGCGCGTCTTCGGAGCGGGATCATTCGCAAACGTTTTATTTGCATTTTTGTATTTGGGTATCATCTTACTTCTCTTGGTCCCAAAGCCGGGCGTTTACGTTTCCGGTGTCGCTGAGAACTATCCCGCAGAAAACGTGCTCGATCCAGGGATGCGCATCTATAGTATCGACAACGTGCTCATAAACACATATGAGGATTTCAGCAGCTTCATGAACAACACTAAGCCAGAGCAAATTATCCAAATCTCAACTGACAACGAGAATTTTCAAATTGAGCTGGCAGAACATCCGGAAAATGAAAATAAGGGTTTCATTGGAATAGGATCAATCTCAGCGCCTTCCCACTCCGAGTTCACCAACCCGCTGTTCGATGCGTGGGTGATGATGTCGGAGCTAACGGGGCACTCTGTGTTCCACTCGTACGTTTACCACGCACGCGTACCGTGGGGGTTAATAGATATAATAAAGTGGATGTTCGTCCTAAATTTTGGCATCGGGCTGTTCAACCTGCTGCCGGCCGTGCCGCTCGATGGAGGTTACATCTTCCAGGGCATGGTCGAGCGAGCGAGCTCCAAGCGAACGGCCAGACGCGTGAGCCACGCACTCTCGATAATCGTGCTGGCATTGATCATCGTGAACTTCATGCCCATGCTTGCGTGATAAAATGACCCACATCAAGGTTACAGTAAAACATGTGGGCAAGAAACACAAACGCGAATTTCGACTCGGCCCACACGCTACCATTGCTGACCTGCTCAAGGAGCTAGGCCACAACCGAGAAACCATCGTCGTGAGGCGCAACGGGAAGATAGTGGTAGAGGAAGAGTGCCTCGCCGATGGTGACCTCATCGAAATTTTACCCATCGTCACAGGTGGCTAGGTGCTCAAGTGTACCTTTTGTGGGCGGCGCGCGGCTTATAACCGCCGCTATGCGGGCGTGCTTCTCTGCGATCGTTGCTTGATCAAAAGCGTTGAAAAGCGCTTCCGGCGCGCGATCGCCGAACACAAACTTCTCTTGCCCGGCGAGCGGGTTGCGGTGGCGGTATCAGGGGGCAAAGACAGCGTCGCGGCAATGCACTTGCTGGTCGAGTATTGCAGGCTCAAAAATTGCGAGCTTGTGACGATAACGATCGATGAGGGGATAAAGGGGTACCGCGATCAAAGCATAGGCGTAGCCCGGGACAACGCGAAATCGTTGGGCATCGAGCACTTTGTAGTGAGCTTTAAACGAATTTTCGGCGCGACGCTCGATCAAATGGCCAGGCGCGCGAGAGCCAGAAAAACTGAGCTGAATCCTTGCACCTACTGCGGGGTGATGCGCCGTTCGCTACTCAACCAAGCTGCCCGCGAACTGGAGGCGGACAAACTCGTCACCGCACACAATCTCGACGACGAAGTCCAAGCAATCATGCTCAACTACGTGCGGGCCGACTTCTCTAGGCTCCACCGCCTCGGGCCAGCCTATTCACCGCGCGAGGGCTTCGTACCTCGCATCAAGCCTCTGCGCGAGATCCCAGAGAAGGAGGTGGCGCTCTACGCCCTGCTCCGCGGTCTAGAGGTGCACCTCGCCGTCTGCCCTTACGTGGGGGGAATCCACACCGAGATTCGCGATTTTTTGAACCTGCTCGAGGCCAACCACCCAAACTCGAAGTTCATGATCCTTCGGATGTTTGACCGGCTGAAGCCCCAGCTCGCGCGAATCGTGCCTGAATTTGAAATGCGAAGGTGTAAAAGTTGTGGCGAGCCAACCTCAGCGATCATTTGCAAGAGCTGCGAACTCTTAAAGGGACTGGGATTGAGGCGGCTGCGGAAAACCCTTATTTCTCCAAAATCCAGTTAAATACGGCGGCGAGCTAGGCGGGGGGTTAGCGGTCCCCTGTACCAGAAATCCGCTATACGCTGGGCCGAAGCTCGGGGAAGGCGCTGGAACCCTGCGTCGACCTAACTTTCGACGAGGAAGTCCCGTCCCGCAGGGTCGGCGGCGGTAGGGCCTCGGTCGTAAGGTCGAGGAGAACTGCCCTCACCTGTCGAACCCGGCTAGGGGCGGAAGTCAGCAACCGTGGGCAGGACGTGCGACGCTTGCGGACAACGGGACGGAGATCGGGGTTAGCAATCGCCGTGGGGGGAAGGCGTCAACTTCGGGCGCGCTCGCCGCCTTTGCCGGGGTGGCCCAGCCAGGTAAAGGCGGCAGGTTGCTACGAGTTGGAGCTCGCAGATACCTGTTGGCGCGTAAGCGCTTCCAGGGTTCAAATCCCTGCCCCGGCGCCATTACTTTCGGTCATTATTATTCAATGGGATTTGGTTAGTTTCGCAAGCAATTAACATGAGTGTTTAATCCAGCATAATTTGAACATTTTGTTTTATGAATACTTTCGGTGGCCTCTCCCCAAAAACCGCTTGAAAGGATACGCGGATTCTTCATTAATGAACATCGGAGAGGAGTCAAATGCGGCGCATCCTCAAGGTATCAATTGAAGAGGTAAGAATACATGCGCATCTTTGTGCTGATGGTTATCTCTACATTTCTAGAGAAAGAGAAAATGGAAGGTGGAGAAGGCGTTACCAACTCCGATATTCAAATACCGATGAGACTCTAAGAGAAGAGTTTGCTAATGATGTCCTAACCGTTTACAATATAATGGCGGCGCGGTGTAGGAAAGGAGAGATCGGGATTAAAGCTAAATGGATATTTCAAAGACTCTCGGACTTGGGGGCAAAAAACAGTCACAGATGGTTTATAGGATCTGAAATACTCAAAAGCTCTAAAGCAACCAAAATAGCTTGGTTAAAAGCATTTTTTGACGATGAAGGTAGAGTCGAATTACCAAACCCCCCAAAGGATTATCATAGAAGAATAACAATTAAATCTGTAAACAAAAGAGGTTTACAACAAGTTCAAAATTTGTTAAAAAATCTTTCTATAAAATCCATTATAACCGGTGAGAACTCAGACAAAACCTATTACCTCAGGATATGTAGAAAAGACGACATTCGTAAGTATGCTCAATCGATTGGTTTTAATCACCCAAAAAAAGCTAGAGATTTAAACATATTGCTATCCCAGCCCTGGCGCCACCTTTAAGTTTTCTCGGGGTCAAACGTGAGTGGTGGACAGATGCCGGAAGCACCAACCTTGACCGGGCGGGTAGTCTTCCAGTATTTCTATGATGTCGGGGGTGAAATCGAGCTCGAGCGCATACCCAAACAAAAGCTCAACGTGATTGAACGCCATGTCCCAAGAGGGACAAGAATTCTGTCACCAAAATATGAGGAGGTGGGTCTCCAGCCAATCGAGATCGACCTCGGGGCAAGGAAGATCGACCGGCACAAGGCCACCATCGAAGGGCACATCTTCCCCATCGGCGTTATAGGAATCAACATAAACATCGAATTCCGCAGGGCGAGCTTTGAGAGTGCCACAAAACTCGTCACCCTGAACGAGAGGCGGGTGAAAGTGGGTGAGAATGAAATCGACTTTGACGAGTTACCACTCGAGCTCTTCAAGGACCTCATGAAAACGATAAAATCCGCGATAGCTTATCCCTACCCCGCATTTGAACTTCCGGAGATTTACACCCTCATCTTGATCGCCGGGTCAGAGCCAAGGCTGGAGGCAGAAGATTTCTTGAATAAGTTTCGAAAGCAGACCGCGGGGCTGCTGCGCGGGGAACGAGACTGGCAATCGCTCAGCGACAAAGAAGTCGAAGATGCTCTGAAGCCTTACCTGAGTTATTCTGACGAGGACATCGTAATCGTCGACTGGTACGCAGCGCTCATCAGCGGCGCGGTTGAATACACCGACGAGCTCGTGCGCATGATCGAGTTCGCGCGAATCCAATTGCTCGAGCTCAAGACCTACGACCGCTTGCTCGACCGCCGCGTGGAACGGGCCTACAGTTCGCTTCGTACCGCCCTCGTTGGCCCCCGCATGGGCATAACTTGGCGAAGCCGTCCTTACGGGGAGCTTGCTCGGACCGCGAGTGAGCTAGCGGAACTGCGCATCGAGGTCATGGACTACGTGGGGGACCTCCGCAACATCCTGAAGTTCACGGGAGAGTGGTACCTGGGGAAGCTCTACCGCGTCGCGAGCGAGCGCTTCCGCATCGCCGACTGGCTGGCGTTAGTCGACAAGAAGCTCGATCAGTTGCAGGAGCTCTACGCATTGGCGATGGAGCGCATCGATGTGCACCGGGCGACCACGCTCGAGTTCCTGATGATGCTGCTAATCATAGCCATAGTCGTGCTCGAGGTAATCATGATCGTCCAAGGGCTTTAGGCGAGCACGCTTTTATCTGTGGGAACAAAAAATTAACTGGGCCCGTGGTCTAGTGGTTAAGACGCCACCCTTACATCCATTTCGGTGAGAAAGGTGGAGGTCCCGAGTTCGAGTCTCGGCGGGCCCACCACCAAATTTTCTAACGGGCCCCTGCCATCTTCTGGATTTCGCGATGCAGCGCCTTGAAGCGAGCGAGCGCCGGGTGCTCCGGTCCTAGCTCGGTCCTGAACCAATCAAGGGCCCTCTCGTACGATGCCGTGCGGCGCCCCATCACCAGCTTATCAGCGTAGGCGATGACCTTCTCCTCGAGCGTTCGGGGCATGAAATCCCGCGCTGGGAGCCCAAGCTCCCTCGCCTCACCAGCTGGGATCCCGGCACCCAAATGACGCTCGGCGAACTGCGCAAATTTGCTCAACCCGAAGCCCCGCAGGATCTTTGCCCCCTCGACACCATGCCTGATGCCGTGCGTCCGAGCCCGCCCGATGTCGTGCAGCAATGCCCCCAGACTCACGAGCCTCAGGTCGAGCTTGTGACCATTCGCACGAATTCGCCGGGCGAGCCTTAGGGAAATCCGCTCGACGGCAAGACAGTGCTGGACAACTTCCCTTGAACAACCAGCCTCGCGCAGCGCGCGAAGCGCTTCCTTCCGCCCAAACAACTAGCTCCCCATTAGGTTAGGAATATGCAATACCACTTATTTCTTTTGGCGATCAAGAGCGAATGGGCCCTACGCCTTGCCCGACTAAAGGAATGCCCGATAACTGAGATTAGGGGTCAAAGAGCAAGTAGCTGTGCGCGCCGTAAAGTGCGAGCGGAGAATCGCGTAAAACTGTGGCTAATTCCACTGCCATAATTGAGGTTGATTTTATGGCATATCGACAACATTTTAGGCTTTAACTACCTGATTTTAATTGGGGAAGGAGGTAATAAGTGAGGACCGAGCGATTTAAAGGCGTTTCGCTGTCAATCTTAGTAATCGCTTCACTGGTAGTGCCAGTTGTATTGCTTTCGTCCCCCAGCCCAGTGCATGCTGCTTTGACCCCACATGCTCCAATTTACATAAATGGCAATGGCGGGTTTTTATGCCCAGATCCTGTAAACGGCGGTGGCTCGGGAACGGAGAACGACCCCTACATCATAGAGAACTGGGACACAAGCAGAATCCATATAGCGAACACGACCGCGCACTTCGTCATCAGGAACTGCTACGTACATGGTACATACGGAATTGACCTCTGGAGGGTGAAAAAAGGGAGGATCGAGAATAACACATGCCAGAACAACCAGGAATACGGCATCTCCCTATGGTACTCGACCAACATCACGCTCAACAACAACAAACTCGCCAACAACCGATACAACTTAGAAGTGTCGGGTTCGGACCTATCTCACTTCATCCATGACATTGACAACACCAACCTCGTGAACGGCAAGCCCATCTATTACCTAATTGACAACAGCAACTTGGTCATCAACCAGGACAACACCGTCGGGTACCTAGGCCTGATATCCTGTGATAACATCGGAGTGGAGAACTTGGTGTTCGGGAGTAACGCGCAGGGAATCTTCCTCGCTTACACTGAGAACAGCCACATAGAGAACTGCGTTTTCTCTAACAACGAGAACAGCATCTACCTATGGGAATCTAACAACAACACGCTGATCGGAAACACCATTGATAACAGCAACGGCATCCGCCTAGACTACTCCAACACCAACACGCTGATTGGAAACACCTGCGACAACCACAGGGGCTACTGGCGCCCAGGCATCAACCTGCAGGTCTCCGACAACAACACCCTAATCAACAACATATGCGAGAACAACGGCTACGGCATTCACCTACACTGGTCGGACAACAACCGCATTTATCATAACAATTTTATAAACAATGCAGATCAGGCAAGCGATGACGGCTCTAATTACTGGGACAACGGCTACCCCTCTGGCGGTAACTACTGGAGTGATTACACTGGTGTTGACAGTTATAGAGGCGAAAATCAGGACATCCTAGGAAGCGATGGAATAGGCGACACGCCACATTACGGCGACCGCTACCCACTCATTAGGCCGTGGGACGAACTCTGGGAGGAAATCAGAACGGTGATCTACCCAACTGTTGATGTTTATGCATTTAGCGGATACGAAACGGGATACTCAAGATCGCAACTGAAATTTGATATCTGTAGTATTCCGTCCGGATCAAACATACTTTCAGCGAAACTCTGGTTACACAGATTCGCAGCTGATAACTGGAATGGGGAGATCCTGCTTAACAGGGTTGACGATCAGCTCTGGGGTGAAAATATAACTGCCACCGAATTCGACGCCCAGACCCTCACAAACGAAGAAAACCGAGCGAGCAAATTCATATCGCCCGGCTGGGATTATTTGGATGTGGAGAACCAGCTGAATGTCGATCACGAAGCTGGGCATACGTATTCGAGCTACAGACTCAGGTGGGCAAACGATAATGGAAGCGAACCATCAGTTGGAATTGATGACGGCCGATTCCTCGTAATCGAGAGCGAGCCCGACGAACTATCCATTATTTTCTCTTCTAGCGAATACAACGGGAGAGACCCGTATCTCGAGGTCGTTTACCTCCCGCTCTATAAATGGAACCTCATCGAGACTTGGGCTAGCGCTATTGAAGCCCATTTCGTGTGGCAGCTAATCGAAACATGGACCGGGACTGTCCAAGCCCCTGCCAAATGGCAGCTCGTCGAGACTTGGACTGGAACCGTTCGGGCTACTTCACCATGGCGTCTGATCGAGGCTTGGACAGGAGTCATCGAAGTCCCAGCACTGTGGCAGCCTATCGAAACATGGACGGGAACCATTCGTACAATCGGGTGGAAGCTCATCGAAACTTGGACGGGAACTGTTAAGGCCCTAGTTCCGGTTCTTCCTGCACCTTCGTTGATATCTCCGGCAGATGGGACGATAACGAACGACAGCACCCCGACATTCGATTGGTCCGATGTGGCGGAGGCTGAGAATTATGACCTCCTCGTCGATGATGACGCCGACTTCTCCTCGCCTGAAATCCAGGTGACCGTGCCCGTATCCACCTACACGACGGACGAGCTGCCCGACGATAACTACTCGTGGAAAGTAAGGGCTCGAGATGCCGCCAACAATGTTGGTGACTGGTCAAGCATTTGGACCCTGCTCATCAGCGCCGCGCGAGGTGTCGATGTATTCACCTCGCCCAGCTACCAAAGCGGCCTGCCCGGGGCTACGCTCAGCTACACTGTCACGGTTAAGAACGAGGGGAACATTTCAGATACCTACGCCTTGACTGCGACCGACAGCGCAGGCTGGGGCCCGACCCTATCCAAGGGTTCGCTCGCGCTCGCTCCAAAAACTTATGACACGGTCACCCTGATCGTCACCATACCCGCCGATGCATCGTTAGGCGACCAAGACAACATAACCATCACGGCTAAGTCAACCGTGGACCCGACGGTGAGTGACAGTGCCAAGTGCACGGCACAGGCCACGGCCCTAAGGAGAAGAGTGGAGGTTTCTATATCACCCAATATCAAGAGCGGGCCCCCCGGGGAAACGCTCACCTACACGGTCACAACCGTAAACGAGGGCGACGCCGAGGACACGTACGATTTAACGGCAACTGACGCCCTAGCTTGGGGTGCGAGTGTCTCTCCGAACTCGCTCACGATCGCGGCTGGAGGCAGCGACACCGCTACCGTAAGCGTCGTTATTCCTGCGGGCACAGCGAGTGGCATAGAGGACGAGATAACCGTCAAGGCGACATCGCGGTCGGATCTGACGGTAAGCGATAGCGCTACCTGCATCGCGAGCGCTGCTGCGGTGGGGGGCGTGAAGGTTTCTATATCACCCGAAACCAAGAGCGGGCCCCCCGAGGAAATGCTCACCTACACGGTTACGGTCAAAAACGAAGGGAACGTCGGGGACACGTATATTCTGAGCACGGCTGGAGCACCCGACTGGTCGCCACGAGTCGAAAATACCTCGCTCACCCTCAACGCGGGGAGGGCCGGCGAGACCACCCTAACCGTCACGATCCCGCCCGGCGCGAGCGAGGGCGCCTCGAAAACGGTTACCGTGACCGCGATATCCGTGGGGGATCCCACGGTGGTCGGCAGTGATACCTGTAGGGCGATCGTCAAGGATGCGCCAGAAAGGCCTGAGGTGCTTCCCATTCCGCTCACGATCTCAGCGTTTCTGATAGGCGCTGCCATACTCGCGACGGCCTACCTGCTGCGCGTGCGGTCAAAAAGGGCGGCACGGCGAAGGGTGCTCAGAGGACCAAGGAGGATTTAAATAAGTGGTAAATCTACCGCCTGCCTAAACGAAGTGCCCCTGATTGGTGGAATCGTTGGGGTAGTAGTAATAATCGGTATTGCATTTGTATTTTACACGAGAAGACGTTTTAAGGAGAGATTTTAAAAGGGGGTCTGAACCCAGATTTGTACCCGCACCTCTGAATTCTCGAAAAATCCAAATAAAAAGGTCGAAGTTTAACTCTCCACTAGATGCTGTCGGAGAGATTCGATCTGGCGCTCAAGCGCCGTGATTACGCTCGAGTTATCGTAGGGGTCCAACTTACTCCCACAGCGCGGGCACTTGAAATCGTTCTCCGCCGCGAATTCGAATGATACCTTGGGGTCTCCGTTCCCGCAGCTGAAGAACATCGTGTTCCGCTCCGTCTTGAGCCGCTCCTCGAGCTTTTGTAGGATGAGGCGCTTGTTGTTGTCGAAGTACTCCCGCGCTCGCTCGGGCTCGATCCGCCAGTAATAGACGTACCACCCGCTGTGCTCATCTCGGACCCTGCGGTAGCTCACCACGCGGTTCTCGTAGAGTTCGTAGAGGATCTTCCGCACGAGGTTCACCCGCATGCCCATCCGCTTCGCAACCTCGTCGTCGGTGGTCTCCTCACCCACGAGCACCTTTGCTACCTCGTACCCACGCTCGCCGGCTATCCGGGTAAGGATCTCCCTTAGAACGGGGTCCTCCGACGGCTTCTGCCGGGGTTCTTTCTTATTTTTGACGCGTTTCTCAACCGCTTTCTTGCCCTTGCTAATTTTCTTGCTCTTGCTAACTTTCTTGCCCATTTCATCCCCACCTCCTCCGTGGGTCAGTAATTCTATGTTAAAAACTCATAAATAAAGTTAACGTGCCGAAAAATGCAGTAATAAC
>JAGMBM010000103.1 GCA_023129675.1 Hadesarchaea archaeon
AGGTTCGCGAGCTTCCGCTTGATCGCGTCGTAGCGGACATCCACATCATACTCGCCGCCTCCTCGAAAGCCAGGCTGCTCTACCAAGGTCAAGGCGCGCACCTGTTCCCGAACGCGTGGCAGCTCGTAGCTCAGCCTAGCGTACTCGACCTGAAGTTTCGCCTCGGGGGACCCGGCGCGCATCGCGAAGATCTCGAGGATGAGCTGAAAGCGGTCGATCACCTCGACCCCCGTGAGCCGCGAGAGCTTGTAGGCTTGTGAGGGGGTGAGTTGGTTGTTAAAGATAACGCGCTCAACCCCGTTCGACCTGACCAAATCCGCGAGTTCCTTGACCTTGCCCTTGCCTATGAGGTAAGCGGGATCTGGCTTCCGTACTTGCCCGAGCGTGCCAACGACCTCGTGGTTTAACGTTCGCGCTAAAGCGGCGAGCTCGCCTAGGCTGGATTTCTCGCCAGGTGATCGACGTTCGACAAGCACGACGCGCATGGCCACCATTTAAAATATGGTGGATAACGACTTAAGAATTCGTGAAATATTTTCTTTTAATTGTATCTTGGGGGGGCACGTGGTACTTGCAGCTTGTTAACTTTTTGAAGCGGCTGGGGAAGCTAAATCACCCAGCTGACTAAGTATGCAAGCGCGAATAGATAGAATAGACCGGGACGAGTTGGTAATCCTCACTCGGCCTCCCCGGCCACGCGCAAAGGATTGAGTACCTTTGGGCCGCAAGCGCCTTGAACCGACCAACCTGTCTTCAGCTTTTTTACTTCTTTAAGACTTTGATGAAATCTTCTATGGGTATGGCTGGTAGGGTCATAATTTGAATGGTTCCGCGAGCCCCCAGCTCCATAGAAACACGAGTGATGCTTTCGTTGTCAGGCGCCTCAACAATGTTAACGAAATCGTACGGGCCAAGCACTGCGTATTGGGCGATGACCTTTGCGCCATGGGCCTCGATTTCTTTGTTGACTTCTAGAATCCTTTCGGGCTTGCTACCGAGTGTTTTCTTCCCCTTGGCCGAGATGGTTGAAAGAAGAATATATGTCGACATTTTCCACCTCCATTTTCCTCATTTTCTTTCACGAACATTTATATTTTTGCATCTCCTCAAGCGCTGTT
>JAGMBM010000104.1 GCA_023129675.1 Hadesarchaea archaeon
GTCTTGTAAATGGCGTTGTTGAAGAGGTGGAAGAGCCCGCCTTGGATCCCCAGCACTGTGCCCAAACCGATTCCGAGTAGGACGTAACCGACCTGGGAAATGCATGAGTAAGCCAAGAGACGCTTGAGGTCACGCTGGGCGAGGGCCATTAGCGCCCCGAGCACCATCGTCACTAGCCCGAGAGCAGCGAGCATTATCCCTATCGCGAAAGCCCCGAATAATATGTAGACCACCCGCACCATCGCATAAATTCCGACGGTCGCGGTAGCCCCCGAGAAGAGGGCGGCTACGGCCGAGGGCGCGGCCTGGTAGGCGTCGGGCATCCACATGTGCAGGGGTACCACCGCAATCTTGATGCCGAATCCGGTCACGAAGAGGGCGAGCGGCACGATCACGGCTGATGGGGCGACTTGGCCGAGCTTCTGCGCTAGGTCGGCGATGTTAAGGCTGCCCACGAGCCCGTAAAGAAGCGCGATGCCGAGCAGAATAAAGGAGGTCCCCAAGGAGCTGACGATCGTGTACTTGATGCTTGCCTCGATTGACTGCCACTTTCGCCTGAACGCCACGAGGGCATAGGAGGAGATGCACATGATCTCGAAGAACACATAGAGGTTGAAGATGTCTCCCGTAAGTGCGACGCCCATCATTCCAGCCAGAATGAGCAAAAAGAGTGTGTAATACTGGTCGAGCCCAGTATCGCGCTCCATGTAGACGAAGGAATAAATCATGACGAGTGTGCCGATGCCGGCAACGATGAGTGCGACGAGCAAGTTCAGCCCGTCGATGGCAAGGTTGATCCCCCAGGGGGGCTGCCACCCTCCTAGCTGATAGACGAGCACTTGGCCGCTCCACACCGCTGGCAACATGCTCGCCACGACCGCGAGCTCCGCAAGCACGGCAGCGATCGCAAACCACTCCCGGGCGCGTTTGATGCCTCGCCGGCGAGACAAAATTCCAATCACCGGCATCAGGAATGCAGCGAACAGTGGGAGCAGGATGGCTAAAATTGGGGCGTGGGGGATCATTCTTTCAACCTCCTGAGCTTCGATGGGTCAAGCGTGCCGTAGTGGCGGTAGGCGTAGATGGTGAGCGAGAGAGCCAGCGCGAGAATGCAGATGTTGATGACGATTGAGGTCAGCACGAGTGCCTGAGGGACGGGGTCAACGGCGTGGGCGGCAAATCCCGGGAGATCCGAGAACATTTCCCCGCTGACGATCGCAGCCGTGCCTCCTAAGCGATATCCAAGGCTTATCAGGAAGAGGTGGATCCCATCGGTCAGCACGACGAGGCCGATGATGAGTTTGATCAGGTTTCGTTTGAGCAACAAACAGTAGAGCCCGAGCGCAACTAGGAGCATTGCGATGACATAGTTGAAATCCAACTTCACACCCCTGTGAACTTCACACCCCTGTGAAGTCCAAGTTCGTTCATTTTTCCTCACCCCTGAACGCGAACAACATCGCGTAGAAAATCAGGATGATGCCCGCCGTGACCTTTATCCCAACACCTAGGTAGAGCAGGGGCAGGTTACCCGCGCTGAAGAGTTGCCCGAGCTCGCCCAGCGGAAACACGTTTTGGAGGAAGGCGATGCCGAGCAGGAGGCCGAATAACCCGAGCACTGCTATCGCCAATCCACCGACGCTCTCGAGCACTTCGGCCTGCAGGAAGCCCACCCTCTTCTGTGTCCGCTCGATGCCGTAAGCGAGAAGGAGCATGATGACCGAGGAGGCGATGATCACTCCACCCGGGAAGCCCCCTCCGGGGGTCAGGTGGCCGTGGAGCACGATGTAGACCCCAAAGAGGAAGGTGAACGGGAACAGGAGTCTCGCAATAGTTCGAACGATCACGGTCATTCCCGCCATCACTCTCGCCTCCTGAATGTCCTGAAAATCGTCACCACCCCCACGACGGCTGCGAAGAGCACCGTCACCTCCCCCAGTGTGTCGTAGCCCCGATAGCCCCACACGACGCTCGTCACCACGTTTGCCGCACCCGTTTGCTGGGGGGCGTTTTCTAAAATATGTTGGCCGATGCTGTTCTCGAAGTTTTCCCCTATCTTGCGCATCGGGAAAGAGCCGAATGGTAACAAGTTGGTGCTGACGGTGAAAACAAGTAGCGCGCCGATCGCCAAGACCATCCCGAGTGCCAGCACCCTCTGCATCTCACTCCTTCCTCCTCGTGCGGCTTATCGCTATCACGAAGAGCACGGTCATCACCCCAGCGCCGACTGCGGCTTGGGTGATTGCAATATCAGGGGCCTGAAGCATGTAAAAAATCACGGAGAGGGAGACGCTCGCGCCAGCTAAAACGATCACCGAGTAAAGCAGGTCTTTGAGTTCGATCGCAATTAGGCAGAGCACGAACAGGAACACGAGCAGGGCATTTTGGATCAGCAACTCGAGACTCAACTTCACACCCCTGTGAACTTCACACCCCTGTGAACTTCGCTCATGCTTTCTCCTCCTTGAGCTTGTCGACCACGCTTCGACGCCAGAGCTTGACGCCGGACTTGTGGGCGGCCCGGGCGATCGCATGGGAGCCCACCGGGTTGGTGAGGAAGATGAAGAGGGCGATGATAAGTGCTTTTAGGGTGTACGAGCTGAGCCCCTCGAGCACACTCACACCGATAAGAGTTACAATCACCCCACCGACCACGACGACGGTGTTCGCGTGGATTCGGTTGTAGACGTCCGGGAAGCGCACGATTCCCATCGACCCGATGAGAGCACAGAAGGCGCCGATGCCCAGCAGGATGTAAGCGATTATTTCAATCAAGTTTCGATCCCCCTCCCCTCGAGATATTTTGCGATGGCGAGCGTTCCCAAGAAGGCGAAGAAGGCGTAGACCAAGGCAACGTCGAGGTAGATCGGGGCGCGGTAGTAGACGCCCAGCAACACTAGGGCACCGATCATCAGCACGACCAAGGCGTCGATGGCAATGACCCGATCAGGGGCGGTGGGGCCCAGAGCCGCGCGGAGCGCGCAGAAGAGGCATGAGCCGAAGACGATGATAAGCACCCCGAGCAGAATCATCTGAATATCCTCCTGAGGAAGCGCTCGAAGGGCCTGGCTATTTGCCTGCTGGTTTGCTCGGGTTCGACCGCCTTGACATCGATCCAGTGCACATATAAAGAGGATTCCTTTTCACAGACCTCGACGCTGAGTGTACCAGGAGTCATCGTGATCGCGTTGGCCAAGCCGGTGATGCCAAAGTCGCTTTGGAGCTCGGTCGGTACTCGCACGATGCCGGGTTTAATGGGCATTCGTGGGTGTAAGATGCGATAGATGACGCTTGCATGCGCCTTCAGCTCGGCCCAGATGTATGCGGGTACATAGGCGAGGGCGTAGCCCCATCGCTTTAGTTCAAATTT
>JAGMBM010000105.1 GCA_023129675.1 Hadesarchaea archaeon
ATCGCCCCCACCGCGAGCTCCTGGAGATTGAGTGAACCCGTTAGAGCAATCCATGCTAGCCAGAGGCAGACGAATGCAACGAACAAATTCTCCTTAGCCACGGGTATCGCCCCCTTGCCCCATAGCACGGAGCTGAACTTTAATTTTTCGTTTTATCTTTACCAAAAAATTTCCCCCTTTTAAACAACCTCCACTCAAAGGCTAGGCGGGCGAATTGAACACTTTGCTGTTCGTGTCCACGCTGGTCGTGACTTGGCACATTGGCGTGACTTTGTTCGAGCGCTCTCGCTGTGTACGCCAAGCAGGCCCCTCGTTGGCGTTTCCCTGCGAGTTTACAAATCGTGGCAGGGGGTGAACTCATGAAAGGGTTTGTTTCGCTCGTGTTCATGCTCGTGGTGCTGCTCCTAGCGATGGTTCCGGCCAGAGCTAGCTCGGACGTTTTTACCGATGATAGCTTCAGCTCGCCTGGGGGGCTGGATGGTGTCGAGGTTGTTGCTGGTGATGTAAGGTTGAAGATTACTCCCGAGATCTGGAGGCAAAACACAAAAGCAGATTTTGGGCAATGGCTGAACTACGACAATGTAGCGGCCGTCGACCCCGGGGATGTGAAACTTGCGAGCACAGGCGATGAGTGGTCTACCCTAGAAAATGCACCATATAAGAGCACTTATGGCATAACCACGACTGGCGCTGGAGACTACATATTCATCCTCAAAAGCTACTGGGCCGACGTTAGGGTTGGGATAGGACGATACAACACCGCGACCGGGAGCTGGGAGAATTGGAGTGACCCAACGATTGAGTGGCAGGAGAAGCAGTACTTTAAAAATGGTTGCTCGATGGCTTGGGACAATGGCGACTATATTTATGTGCTCGCGGGGGGCAGCTACGATGATACATCCAATCCACCCGATCCCACCACGCATGAGCCCCGTTACGGCTTCTGGCGCTTCTCGGTCGATAATCCATATAGTTGGGAACGTCTCGAGAACACGCCATGGCATCAAGGCCCAGGGAACGCTTTAGTTTGGGCAAGGGTTAACGGCGAGAACTACATCTATTCGTGGATTGGTACTACAAGCAAAAATCGCGGGCGTGATTGTGGGGCAAAATTTTATCGCTACAGCATTCACAGCGAGCACTGGGACGCAGAGCCGATAACCGAGATAGGGAAGCTGTACTCTGATAACGAGGTCTCGCCGCCCTACGGTGCCGACGATGGCTCAAGCTTGGTTTGGACTGGAGGGGATTGCATCCATTTTCTACCGGGGGCCTATGCCGAGAACCTATCCCCTAACCAGGAGCGCTATTTTGCACTTTTTGTAATTTCGGAGAATAGATGGAAAAACCTGGTTATGTTGCCCTACAACGAGAACCCAAACACAACAGAGAGCGATGGTGTCGATGACGGTGGCTCGATGGTCTGGGATGGCGGCAATTACCTTTACGTTTTGAAGGGCGGCGATGGCAATGGTGATAACGCTGCGGACAATTTCTGGCGCTTCAGCATCAGCTCGAGCTCATGGGAAGTGCTGGCAGGGGTCCC
>JAGMBM010000106.1 GCA_023129675.1 Hadesarchaea archaeon
CCAAGGCACGTAATAAGCGATGAGCTCGTGGAGCATGGGGGTCACCTCGGAGTCTGTGGTTGAGAGTTCGACGCGGTACTGGAAATAGCGGTTCTCCCACGGCAAGCCATCACCGCTCGGGTTTTCGACCCACTCGGACCACGTGGAGTTATCCGCGCTGCTCTTCGTCCAAACACGCAGCGCCGTTGAGTATGGCCTTTGCGCCTCAAGCACTACGTGATCGATGCATATGGTTGTTTGAATATTATCGGTGTTGTCCGCACCCTCGTACTTGATCGAGATGCTATCGTCCACGAGATAATCGGTAACATTTGTGAGCCTGTGGGTGATCTCTCCTAGAGCCGTTGGTAGGTTCTCCGCGAAGTTCTCCCACTCGCTCGCGCTCCGATTCCAGACGCTGACGCTCACGTTCTCGTCGCCAGTTGCGTTGCAGCCGTAGATTCGCAGGATAACATTTTCGTAAGTGTTCTCGACACCGGCGATGCGGTGCCCCCAGCGAAGGGCATAGTTAACTGCCTTTGTGCTCTCGATCCGAATGTAATCTATGTGCAAATCGGTCGCACTCGTTGCCTCGTTGTCGCAATCGACGAACTTGATTCGCACATTTTTACCAACGCCACCCCCGTCTGCGATAAACTCGTTGTCGAGCAGCTGGTACTCCCAGAGCACCCAATCCGTGGAGCTGCCCAAACTCTCCCCGCGGTAGTTCCAATTTCCCGCCTTATCTTTGACCATGACCCTGAATTTATCGTTGGCGTTGCTGAGTTTGTAGCGAATCTGAAGGGTGTAGTCGGTACCCGAAGGTAAATTGTCGATGCTCTCGTGGATCTCTAAGTTGTAATGCGTCCTCGGCACCGTGTAGGTGACCTCGAGGTAAGGATGATCGACACCGGATTCTTTGGAGCGGTAGTAGATAGTCCTCGCTGTATCATCAAGATTTTCATTCCCGTGCCGGATGCTGAAACTCACGAGGTTATCACTCCCGAATTGATCCTGCACAAAGTCCGTGACCACCCATGATAACCATTTATATCCGTCTATGTACGCCGTGTCGAGATTCCTTACCAGATTTGATTGAGTATTCCAAGTTATGGTGCCCTCAGTCCAGCTATCGTCGGTGACTGACCAACTTTGCACGCGCCTCATTTCATCTACTGGATTTGAATAAAAGTAAACTCGGAGCC
>JAGMBM010000107.1 GCA_023129675.1 Hadesarchaea archaeon
GGCTGCCGCTGCAATTGGATATTCGCGCTGGCCGAATGGTAGCGGGTACGGCTCCCTGTAAGGAGTTTCTTCGAGCGTGTGAGAGGTTTCTGTCCCGATGATGATCGGCTGTGCCGGAGGTTCGACAAGGAGCGAGGGAGTGCTGAAGACATAAAAGTGTTCGTCCTCTTTATAAATCTGGTACGGAAGCTCCTCTACTGGTAGAAGTGGGGCTGTTGATAAAACCACTGTATCCTCGACATCAGTGCCATTAGCGGTGATCCAAATTCGGTTTCGGACCTTATCCTCCAGGGCGGGATCAACGGTGATTTCGACGGTAACGTCACTTCCTCCGCCTGCGAGAACCTCCTCGAGCGCGGCTGGCGAAACCCCTATCTGCCATCCCAAGTCATCGACCACAGATATCGTGTAGCTGTCATTCTCTTTGCCGATATTAGAAACTCTGACAACAGTTACGATGTTTGCTCCGGGTCTTGCCGTAGCTAACGTAGGCCTGAAATCGTTCTCTATTTCATCAGTTGGTGGTGGTTCAGTCTGGATTATTGATACTGCCACCCCGTATAGCGTGGGTGGTGCGAGCGTGCACGCCTTGTATAATCCAATCGCAGCCTCTCCAGTAGCGGCTTGGTAGGTCGCACCTATCTCGGTGGTTGTGTCGACATCTACGATTATCCTGTCCTCGCCAAACCAATAATTGACGGGGTCTTTCATCTCATCCGACTGAAATGCAAGCTGATCCTCAAGGGGAAGCTCACTTTCAAAGGCGGAGAGTATTTTGTTCTGCACTTTGTAGTAGTTGAAATATTGGTAGTCGCTCCCCTCCGCGATGAACAGCCCCTTCCCCCCTTCGACAAAGGTTTTAATAATTTCTACCTCAGCATCTGACGGGTCAAGCTGGAGCTGGGGTATCACTAGGATATCATAAGGGGCCAATAGGTCAGCTGTGATAGGTTCGGTGCTATCGCCCGTGATTGTGTACCCTAAAGCCTTGAGCGCATTGATGAGATTCGTGCAATTCGTGGTGCTATAGAGGACGTTATATCCCTCGTACCAGAGGACCTTCGTCGCTCCTGGCTTCATCCACTGGAAAGCCACGTCGAGCAAAATATCAAGATGGGGAAGGGGGTTTGGTTCGTAGCCTTCCCTAGCATCGTTCCACCTGCCAAATTCAGGTGCCGTTTCAATATCCTCAAATGAAGACGCTACGCCTGCGGCGACAACTGCTCCACCGCCAACCTTCTTGGCGGCTACAGTAGGTGGGTAATCGCCGGCTTTGTACCATTTCCAAGGCTTATCCCCCGTTTGGTTCATGCTATAGGCGTCTTCCCTGCCGCGGACTATGACGATGACTTCGGACTCCGCGGCCGCAGAACTCGAGGTTAGAAATGTTAAAATCGTCGCGATTATCAGGATTGATATTAAAATGCCGCCACTTGCCATCGCCTTACGGTTTTCCCCCATTAAATACCCAACCTCCATTAAATGCCAGAAGAAATAAAGTAATGTTGTTTATAAGGATTTGTAAGGATGGGGGCTGGAAAGCGGCCGTATCGCATAAATTGAAATTTGAAGGTCAAAACGTTGCCCCCCTTAAGCTTCAATCGCCACATCAAGCATCTTCCAGGTCCATGATGGCCAAGGATGCAGCCGATAGCCTTTGACATCTGCCTGCACAAAGTGGAGGGTTTCCCGCTCGCGCCAAGGCACCCAAACGACGTCCTCCATGATAATCTGCTGGGCCTCGCAAAGTGCCTCAAGTGCTTCGTCGTCGTCGAATAAAAACGTGCGATCGATCACCGACTCGGCGTTCTCGTGATCCCACCAATTCCTGTTGGGTGACGGGGCCCTATCTGGATAGAACATCCAGAAGATTATGTCCTCATACGGCCAATTCCAGTCCAAGAGATAAATTTGGTGCTCCCGTTTTCTGACCGCCTCCTCAAGGTGGCCGAATGGCACGATCTCATAATCGAGATCTATTCCAACTTCCCTCAGCTGATAGAACAGTGCCTCAGCAACCCTACGATCACGATCCATCGCCAGCAACTTTATTTTGGTACCCGTGTAACCAGCCTCCGCGAGCAGCTGCCTTGCCTTCTCGGGGTTGTACTGATAGTAGTTCTCCACCCCGGACCAGTACCCCCAGTGTCTAGACGTCAGTGGACCATAGGCCGGAAAACCGATGTTATCCTCAGCGAGTTCGATCAACTTCTCTTTGTCGATGGCGTAGGCGATTGCCTCCCTTATCCGCGCATCGCCCACAAACCTTACACTTATATCAAGTTCTTCGCCATTCTCGTCGTACCACTTTTTCGTGGCTGGGTCGTAGGTGCCGTGCCTGCCACCACCTGTGTGAAAACCTATATAGTCCATCGCGAGCTCAGGGCCTCTGAAGAGTTGAATTTCCAGATTCGCATCGAGTCTCGCTATATCATCTGCGGTGACAGGCGGCATCATGAAGTTGATGTCTCCAGCTTCGAGCATCGCGGCTCGCACCACGTCTTCTGGGATTACATCCAACATTATGCCTGTTATCTGCGCTGGCCCCCTGTTAGCGTACATCGCAGGCCCCCACGTATATTCAGGGTTTTGCTCGAGCACTATTCGATAGTCCCTAGTCCACTCCTTGAACTTGAAAGGCCCGGTGCCGCAGACATGGGTGACGCCGTAGTCCGTGCCGTATTCTTCAGCGCATTGTGGGCAGACGATGGAGCTGGAGGTAGTGGCGAACCATTGTATAACATACCTATCCTCCTTCTCGAGGTGAACCCTAACCCAGTAATCATCTTTGACTTCAGCCCCCAACTCTTGAACTGAGGCAGCGTGCTTGCTGCCGGGCAGGTCCCTCGCCCTATCGATAGTGTACTTCACGGCCTCGGCGTTGAACGGGTGCCCGCAGTGGAACCTGACGTCCTCGCGCAGGTGGAAATCGATATAGAAAGGCGTCACCTCGTAATCCTCTGCGAGTAAGGGTATCAGGTTCATGTTCCAGTCGTAGGTCAGCAGGGTGTCCGTCAACAGCGCTATCGTGTGCATCGAGGGGTCATAGAGCGTGCGGTGGATGTCGAGGATATCCGCGTCAATATCTCTACCTATAATCAACCATTCGCCGGTGGGAGCCTCACTTCTGAGTCCAAAGTATGCCCCTATCAACAGCACGATAACTGCTAGGGCTGCTACGATCTTCTTCATTTAGTTCCCTTTTTCGTTATCACACATGAGTTAATCGAGAATTTAACCATACGTCCGCCCCCTCATCAACTTTCCTTTATCATTTATAAAATAATAGAATACTCCCTTTTCGCGGCAATGGGCGGAGATCACCTTTCGTCATCGCTTTACGATCATTTTCACTCATCGCATGATCATTCGTAAGTATTGATGTTTGTTCTATCTACAGTAAATTTAATATTTGGTCTTGTGTATTTGGACTGGGTGCCCAATCGAAAAGGTAGGTCACAGGGATATGGGGGAAAAATCATAAAGAGGCAACGCTGGTTTTTAATGTCGCTCGTGGCTCTGCTGCTTCTCGCTCACGTGAGTGCCGCCCCATCCACGGAGGCTGAAGATCTCGACCCTCCCGCCTACGTCTACCTAACTTGGGCCAGGGACGACACCGCTCACTCGATCAATGTCAGCTGGCGCACGATGACGCAAGGATATCTGGGCGAGGTGCGCTACGATACTGAACCACGAGATGGAGATCAAGAACTCTATCGATACCAAGCCGTGGGCGACTCCAACCTCACCCCCGTCACTTATAGCGGATTGAGGGGCTACGTTCACCACGTCGAGTTGACCGGACTATCGGCTAACACGACTTATTACCTAATCTGCGGTAACCTCGACTCTGGCTGGAGCGAGGAGCGAAGCTTCCGAACAGCTCCAGAAACCTCAGCGGATATCAGATTTGTTTTTGGGGGCGATTCGAGATCTGGCGCGCCCGATTGGCCCGAAGGGCGAGACAACATATCGCGCGCGATGGCGAGGTTTAATCCATCCTTTGTCATCTTCGATGGGGACTTTATCGACGACTGGAACGACCAGCAGGAGTGGGACAACTGGTTCGCCGCAGCGGGTATGTATTGGATAGACTCAGAAGGATTAACCATACCGATTATCCCCGCGATAGGAAACCACGATGTCAGGACCCTTGATTACGACCCCCAAACCGATGCCACGAACTACTACCAGCAGTTCAACCTGCCGGGCAACGAGCGGTGGTACGCGCTCAGCTGGGGGTCAGACCTTCGGATAATGGTGTTGGACCTCGAGATATCGGAGGGATCCGTAGCCTATCAGGAGCAGCTCGGCTGGTTAGAAAACGAGTTGATAGCTTCAGAAGACT
>JAGMBM010000108.1 GCA_023129675.1 Hadesarchaea archaeon
TTTGAGTGCCTCCAGCTCCGCTTCCGTGCGCCCCTCCACCACCAACCTTGCCTTCGGTTCGGTTCCCGAAACCCTGACGAGAACCCAGCTCCCGTTCTTGCGGTTGACCCGAAAGCCATCTATGTCGAGCACATCGCGGACCTCACTAACATTCTCGGGCAAGTACTTCCGAATGCCCTGCATGAACTCCCCCTTCCGCTCCTCGGGGCACGCGAAATCCTCGAAATACATCGGATAATCCGGCACGTTAGCTGCGAAGATCTTTGAAGGCGGCTTTCGCTGGAGGGACATAACCTCAAGCAGTTTTGCCGCCACTAGCACCCCATCTGCCCAAGGTCCGAATTCTGGGAAAATTAGCTTTCCCGGCTCTCCTGCAAAGCACGCACCATGTTCAAGCATCGCGGCAGAATAGTTCCCGAGCGCCGTCCGGAAGGTCTGTCCCCCAGCTCGGGCCACGACTTCCTCGATCGCGACCGAAGTGTTGATGCTGGTCACGATTGCCCCTCCTCTTTTAGCCTCGACCGCGCGCTTGGCGAAGAGCGCGATGAGCGCATCGTGCTTCACGAAGTTCCCCCGCTCGTCGACCATCGCAACTCGATCTGCATCACCATCGTGCGCTATACCTAAATCGGCGCCAACCTCACGAACGGTTAGCATGAGGTCGTTCAAATTCCAGGGCTGGGGCTCGGAGAGGTGACCTGGGAAGTAACCATCGAGGTGAGAATTCAGCGTCACCACCTTACACCCAAGCTCGCGAAGTAGCAAGGGAGTAGTTACTGCCCCCACACCATTGGCGCAATCAACGACAACCTTGAAACCTCGCCTCACTTTGACCGCACGTTCGATTGCCTTGAGGTAGCTGGGGATTGCATCGTAACGCTGCATGGAACCCAGCGAGTCCCAGCCCGCGCGTTTCAGCTGCTCTTCAAATATAAGTTCCTCCAACTTTAGCTCCTCCTCGGGCAGGAACTCCATGCCATCCGAGCGGTATAGCGCGATGCCGTTGTCCGGTGGTGGATTGTGTGAAGCAGTGATGACCGATCCAGCTTTGGCGCCCAACTCGCGGACGGTGAAAGCGACGCAAGGCGAGGGCACCAATCCCACATCAATCACGTCGCACCCCCCCGCAAGCGCGCCGGCCACAAACGCATGCTGCAACATCTCTCCCGAAGTCCGAGCATCCCGCCCCACGACGATTTTTCCCACGCCCACGTAGCTCGCGAGCGCCTGCCCGAGCTTCAGCATGAGCTCCGGCGTGACCTTCGTCGCTATGGGGCCGCGAATGCCCCGTGTGCCAAAAAGTTGCTTTTTGCGCATATCATCCCTCAAGCAACTTGGGTAACTCAAACTCTTCTAGCTTTTCTCGCCTAGGCCTGCCCTCGACATCCCAGCCTCGAATCCCGTAATATTCGTCGAGCATTCGATTGAACTCTTTTTTGCCAAGCTTAATCCCCTTCGCTGGGCCACTCGGAAGTGTCTCGCTCAACAGCCTAGGTGGCAGGGTATCGTCCTGCCGCGAGATACCATCTCGCACGGCAAGCAAGCGTTCGAGGTTGTAAATCCGCTCCCCTACCTTGAGCAACCCCTTGACGTTGAGGTTCCAGCCCGTCGTCACCGCGAGCACGCGCACCATCTCCTCGACTCCTATCGCCCGGCCTCCTATGATGCAAACGCCTAACGAGTCCATCGCCGCCCGTATGTTTTGTTTCTCGAAAACGAGCTTCGCCTTCCCCTCCGTAGAAAATCGGTCGTACTTTGGGGCGAAGACCTCAGCTGAAAGCGTCCAAGCCTTGAGGTGGCAGCCACCTCGACAAGCTGTGGCATAGGATAGCCCCATCCCCCAAGCGCCCCGGGGGTCGTAGGCGGGCAGCTCCAAGCCTTTGACGTGCATGGCAAAAGCTTCCGAGCCTCTCCCGATTTTCCTCGCTGCGTTGCGCACACCCTCAGCGAGCAGGTTGCCTATGCTCTCTCGAAACGCGATCTTGCGGATGAGCTCAACTAAAACCTTGTGGTTGCCAAACTTGAGCTCTAGGTCATTGACATCGCGCTTACTCAGCAAATCCCGCTCGAAACACTCCATCGCGAAGCCGATAACGTTGCCAGTCGAGATCGTGTCCATGCCGTAGCGATCGCACCACATGTTGGCGGCTGCAATCGCATCGAGACGATCTACACCACACTGCGCTCCAAACGCCCACAGCGTCTCGAACTCCGGCCCCTCAACAAAAGTATTTGCGTACTCGCCTTCCGCGACGACACTGTACTTGCCGCAGGCGATCGGGCATGCATAGCACGCGGTATCTTTTTTCACTAGCTGTTCGCGCATGGTTTCCGCGTTGATGCGTCCTGCACCCTCGAAGACCCCAGCTTGGAAGTTGCGCGTGGGGAAGAGGCCCCCCTCGTTGACCGGGTCTATGAACTGTGTGGTGCCAAACTTCGAAAACTCTTGGACGGCTTGGTTCCTCTTCATCTCCGCAATTAGCTCCCGCATGAGCATCATGAGCCCCTCTTCGTCCGCTACTTCGATCCCGCCATGTCCTCGTGCTGCGATCGCTTTGAGTTGCTTCGATCCCATCACCGCGCCGGCGCCCCCTCGACCGATCGAGCGGGAGTCGGTTTGGATGTTGGCGAACCTCACGAGATTTTCGCCTGCCTGCCCTATGCTGGCGACGCGCGCGCGTTTATCCTTGAGCTCCTTTCGGATCGCAACCTCGGTCTCCTCGGTCGTCAGCCCCCAGAGCTCGCCCGCATCATGAAGCTCGGCTTTGCCGTCTAGGATACTCAACCACGTTGGACTTGCGGCCTTGCCTCGCACGATGATGCCGTCGTAGCCAGCGAACCTCAGCTCCGCGCCAAAGAAGCCACCCACCGAACAGCAGAGGTACATGTTCGTCAGTGGGGATTTTGTAGTCGCTTCCCAACGCGGGCATGCCGGCAAGGGGGTACCGGTAGCAGGACCAGTCATGAGGATTAAGACGTTATCGGGCGAGAGCGGGTTGACATTCGGTTCAAGTTCCTTGTAAAGCAAAGCCGCCCCCAATCCACGCCCACCGAGGAAAGCGCGAGCAAGCTTTTCGGGCGTTTTGGTTTCTTTGATTTTACTACCAGTCAGGTCGGCGCATAGGAGCTTGCCGGTATAACCAAACAAGTCATCAACCTCAGAGTTCTTCTGGAGCCTTAACAAAATATAAAATGCGATGCAACGGGATGGTTTAGGGCATTTATGGAACAGGACGAAGAGCTCAAAAGTGTACGAGAAAAGAAATTGAGGGAACTAACGAAAAAAGCCTGTGAAACCAAGGAAAAGAAATCGGCCCCGTGGGTCCCGCTCACCCGACAGTCCAGATGAACTCTGCATCAGATTCGATTATCAGAATGAAGAAGATAGAGAAGTTGTAGAAACCGAATTGGCGAATGGGCCCCTCTTGTCTTTCAGCAGTGTTTCAATTATGGTGTCATGAACTCCCTCGGTATTCAAACCCAAACGAATTGATAATCCATTTAGAACTCTTGATGAAATACACTAAATCCAAGAATATCCAAGAACTATGTAAATGGTTAAAAAAATGATACACCAAACTAAAGCCACCTAACTACATTAACTAATAAGGGCACACTAACTACTCTTATCTACGATACCTAAAAGAAAAAAAAAGAGATAACAGAACATCCGAGCGTAACCGAAGATAATGCAGCATATCTAGTTTGCTGTTAAAACGAGTGTGATCAGCCCTTGTAATAATAGGGCTTCTTAATGTAACTAAAAGCATCGATAGTCGCCTCGATTGCTTGCCCAACAGCCGCTCCAACCTGTTTCACGCGACCTGCAGTCACGTCGCCTGCGGCGTACACGCCTCGGACGTTAGTTCTCTGTTGCTCGTCCACGATGATGTAGCCGCTATCGTCCACCCTCACTCCGGCTTCCTTTGCGATTTGACTGTTGGGGATTTCACCCACCTGGATAAATACGCCGTCGATTTTCACTTCTTTGGTCTCGCCATTTTTGTTTTCGAATAGGCGGACGCTCTTAACCTTGGTGTCGCCCTTAATTTCCTTGAGCTCCGTGTTCCACAGGATCTCCACCTTTCGCTCCCGCATATCTTTTACGAGGGCTTCCTCCGCCCTCAGTCGATCCTTTCGGTGAGCCAACTTGACGTCAGACGCTAGGTTCGATAAGAATATAGCAGAAATAGCTGCTGAATTCCCCCCACCCACAACGATCACCCTTTTACCCTTAAAGAAGGCTCCATCGCAAACCGCACAATAGCTGACCCCCCTGCCGCGAAACTCGCTTTCGCCCGGCACCCTGAGCTCCTGGTGATGACAGCCGGAAGCGATGATGATGGCGGAAACCGTGTATGTGGTTTTTTCGGTTTTCACCACCTTTTTCTCACCTTTGATGTCCAGCTCAACGACCTTCTCGAGTTGGTTGATCGGCACCTCAAATTTTTTGCAATGTTCCACCATCTTGCTGACCAACTCATGACCGCTGATAGAGGGAAAGCCTGGATAGTTTTCAATCAGAGGAGATTCGGCAACGGCCCCTCCGGGAATTTTCTCCTCGAGGATTAGGGTTTTGAGTCCGCTTCGAACGCCGTATATACCCGCGGTGAGTCCAGCTGGTCCCGCTCCGATGATGATTAAATCCCAATGTTCCATTTTCTCACCTTGAAATGAAGTTTTTACATCCATATAAGCTAAGTGACTACTCGGCTTTGCACATAATGGATCACTTATAATCGGTGCGTAACGCTTGTCTCCGCTATCGACTCGTGCGATTTCCAGCGGCTTTCCGAACACCTTTTCGAGCTCGAGCTTTAGGTCGTCGAAGTAATCGTAAATACAGCAAGTCCTACAAAATGGGCCGCTTAGCTCGACAACGATCGAGGGGCCTCCCAGCTTGACGAGTTCAACAACAGCCTCGGATCCGTGCCATTTGTTAAATATGATATATCGT
>JAGMBM010000109.1 GCA_023129675.1 Hadesarchaea archaeon
CCTAGCATCTCGCTCATCGACCTAACTGCAGGCAGAATCGGGATGTCAGCTTCATTCAATAGGATCCCAACTTTCGCCTTCGAGGCCATATCGTTAAGCGCAGCTGCTAAACCTCCACGTGTTGGATCCTTCATTGCAGTCACCCCACCTGCTTTAAGGGCAGCTTCGACGGTTCCCCAAAGTGGCGCTACATCTGAGGTGAGGTCAACATCGACGCTGATTCCTTCCCGGTGGGCTAAAATACTGACTCCATGGTCTCCGATGGTCCCGGTGACGATGATTTTGTCCCCCGGTTTAAGGCCGTGATCGGTAACTAGGGTTTCGGCCACACCTATTCCCGTGGTGGTGAGTACTGCTCCATCGAGCGCCCCCCGCTCCATGACCTTCGTGTCGCCTGTTATCAACGGGACATTTGCCTCCTGCGTGGTGGCATCGATCGATTGACAGATTTTCCGGAAATCTTCAACCAAAAATCCCTCCTCGAGCACGGCGGCGCACGCCATCGCCAGTGGGCGGGCGCCCATCACCGCGAGGTCGTTCACCGTACCAGCAATTGCGAGCCTGCCTATGTCGCCCCCAGGAAAGAAAAGTGGTTTGACGGTGTGGGAGTCGGTTGTCAGCACGAGGGTTTTGTCGCCAAGCGATATCGTGGCCCCATCGTCCAGTTCATCTAGCCCAACCTCTCCCGCACGCCTAAGCGAGAGCTCTTTCAGCGCGACATCTACAATTAATTTCATCATCGCCGCGCCGCCAGCCCCATGAATTAGCGAGATTTTCTCATCCGACGTTTTTGAACCCCCTTCTCAAGTTTCACATTTACAATTTCGAGCTCGGTGCCCGAAGTTAGAGATACCCCGTGCCCGCCGCATTTTGGGCAGGCAATTCCAAGCTCGGGCTCCGGCAGGTGGGTGTCCAAGCTTTTTGCTTCGCCGGAGTAGCCGCACTTGCACTTGATCATGATTGGCACTCTGACGATGTTAAATCTCGTTGAGTTGAACTCGTCACCCCCAAGCTTTTTCAGCCATAGCCTCAGGGAGCTGGGCTCATTGATTTCGCCCGCACGCAAATTTACCTCAAGGACTCGTGCTCTTTGGTCGGCCGATATTTGGTGGAGGGCCTTTAGCACGTGAGTCGCAAGCTCGACCTCATGCACCGGCTACACCTCGGGTCACTTCATCCCAGGCGCTGAGGATTTCCTTGGCATTGGTTTCGTCTAGTACTTGGATGGCGTAGCCCGCGTGGACGAGCACGTAGTCGCCCTCGCTTACGTTCCTGAGCAGGTCTAGCTTGACCTCCCGCCGCGCACCGCCAAAATCGACGGCCGCGACCTGTCCATCGATTTTCAACACTTTACCTGGGATTGCGAGACACATCCGGCTTCTCCCCTCGGCCATCTTACTAGATTAACCTTTTCAATGCTTATTGGGTTTATCTATTGTGGTATTTATGCCGGCGAAATTTGACTTTCACGTGCACACGATGTACTCAGACGGCGTGGGGACGGCCGCGGCGATGGCGGAGGCGGCAGAGGCACGGGGATTAGAAGCGGTCGCCCTCACCGATCACGGACCCGAGCTGAGCGTGGGCACCCCCCGGGAGAAACTCACCCCCATGCTGCAGGACATCAGGCTGGCGCAGGAGGACGCGGGTATCCCGGTACTGGCCGGCATCGAGGCGAACGTGGTGGACGAGGGGGGAACTATCGATGTCGATGACGAGTTCATTGGAAAACTCGACATCTTGATGATTGGTATTCACAAGCTAGGGAAGGTTAGGGATTCGGTTGAGCTCGCTAGAGATTACCTGGGGAGGGCAACCCATGCGATCGAGCGCCACAAAATCGATGTCTTGGCGCACCCGTTTTACTTTCATCGCGATTTGGCACCTCACCTTTTACCGGAAGACCTCGAAAATTTCGTGAGGCTCGCGGCTGGACGCGGGGCAGCGATGGAAGTTAACATGAAATATCGGGTGCCCGGCGAGGAGTTCTTGAGGCTCTGCTTGCATGAAGGGGTTAAGTTGAGCATAGGCACCGATGCCCACACCACGGGTGAGGTTGGCAGGGTCGATTGGGCGCTTGGGGTACTCCGGCGCATAGGGGCGAGACGCGAAGATCTAATTTTGGACGGCTTTTTAAGGTGAGGACGTGCCGCTTGAGCTTTCTTCCTTCCTAAAAGGCGCAGACCGCGTGGCGATTGTCGGCGTCGGGAGTGAGATGCGGGGGGACGATGCAGCTGGTATCGAGGTCGTGCGTAGGCTGAGACATAAGCTCAAGTCGTCGAGGGTGCTTTTGGTCGAGGGCGGGGTGGCGCCGGAGAACTTCACTTCACCTATCAGACGGTTCAAACCCTCACACGTGATTTTTATTGACGCAACCGACTTCGGCGCTAAGCCTGGCGAAGTAATCTTAGCAGAGCCCGAGGCTATCATCGGCCAATCCATCTCGACTCACACTCTGCCGCTTTCCATCCTCGCGGGCTATCTTCGAGAACAGACGGGGGCGAAAATAATATTGTTAGGGATTCAGCCGGCGCGGGCGCAGATGGGAGCGGAGATGAGTGAGCCGATAAAAGACGCGGTTGAGAAAGTCAATGAAGTTTTGCTGAGGGAGCTTGGTTCACTTTAGCTTGCTTCGAGCATGACACACGTGTATCATTCGGACCTAGCTCGTTGTATGTCGTAGGTCGCGAGCTCGAAATCCTCGGTCATTGTGATCGCGCGCGTCGGGCAGACCTCAGCACATTCCCCGCAGAATGTGCACCGCCCATGCCATATGCTCGGTTTTTTGGTTTCCTTGTTCACGCTTATCGCCCGGTCCGGACAAGCCCTGATGCAGAGCCAGCAACGGATGCACTTCTCCTTATCGATGACTGGTGCGCCGCGGTAGCCCTTTGGCGGTTTCACTCGAACGTAGGGATATTTTACCGTCGCGGGTTTGCGGAGCAGATTTTTCAGCACCTGCGACAAGATTCGGGGCATTAGGGCACCGCCAACACGAGTACTAGGCTAATGATCGCGAGCAGCGCGGCGAACGACCAGTAAAACTTCAGAGCTTGGTCGATACGTAGCCTCGCCATGATGTTTCGCAGGGTGGTCGTGAACAGCACGATTGCTAGGGTCTTAACGAGGAAATCGACGACGCCCGGGATTTGAGTACCCCCGATCACGTAAGCGGTTGGTCCGCCGAAGAATAGGGCGGCGAGCAGCCCAGCGACAACAATTGTCTCGATGTCATAGGCGAGGCGCCAGATTGCGAGCTTTGGTCCAGAGTACTCGGTGAGGGCCCCGTGCACGATTTCGCTTTCAGCCTCGGGGATATCGAACGGCACGCGCAGGAGCTTCCCTTGGGCCGCGATGAGGGCAGCGATCGCCGCGGGCAGGAGGCGCCAGTCGAGGACAAGCCACCCCTGCTGGACCTGGTAGCCAACCACTGTCCCGAGGCTCAGGGACCCAACCCTAGCGACGACGGCGATTATCGCGAGGATGAACACGAACTCATAGCTGAGTAACTGCACCACGTAGCGCCCAGCCCCAGAGGCCCCAAACGGGCTTCCGGAGGAATAACCCCCAAGCATGATACAAATGGCTGGGATGTTTAGCATGTAAATTATCACGATGAGGTCAGCGACAGACGTCAGCGCGGGTTGGGCTGAGGTTATAGGCAAGAAGAGCATGACCGCGACGATCGCACCTAGCGCGATCAGCGGCACGGTGTTGAATACCAACGATTGTGCGGGGCCGGGCGTGATGTCCTCCTTGCTTAGCAGCTTGCCCATGTCGAGATATTCCTGCCAAATGGGCGGGCCTATGCGGTGCTGCATGTGCCCCGTGACCTTTCGATCTATGCCGACGTAGAGCAAACCAACTAGAGAGGCGAAGAGCAGACCGGGAAAAATGAGGGAATTGATGACGAAATTCACGACTTCCATCATTTTCTCCACCGCCTTAACTCATCAAAGCTCGCGATGCGCGTCTTGCCTGTGCGCGAGTCCACGAGGGTGACCCGGTCGTTGCAGGCGAAGCAAGGGTCGATGCCCCATATCACGATTGGGATTTCTGCTATGGTGCCGCCGACGAACATCGACTTCATCGAGGCGAAGTTCCCGTAGGTCGGGGTTCGCACGCGCACGCGTTCCGGTATCTCGGTACCGTTTGAGCGGATGTAGTAGAGGAGTTCGCCCCTGGGCGCCTCGGTGCGCTCGATGGTCTCGTTCGGTGGTATCTGTAAACCAACCCTTATCCGAATCGGCCCACCCGGCATTTCCTTTAGGGCTTGGCGCACAATTTGGATTGATTCCAAAATTTCTCGCAACCGGACCATGCCCTTCGCCCAAACATCACCATCCCGCTCGATGGCCACGTCGAAGGAAAGGGCATCGTAGGCGCCGTATGGGTCATCCCTACGAATGTCGGTTTTCAGGCCTGAGGCTCGCGCGGTTGGTCCAACGGTGCAGAACTTTATTGCATCTTCTTTGCTGAGAACCCCCAGATTTGTACAACGCGCCAATATCGTGCGGTCCGATTTGAAGAGGTTTATGTAGTAGTTGGTTGACTGTTCGAGCTTTTCAAGCCCACGCAGGAATGTTGGGACGTGTTCGATTTTTACATCCCGTCTAACCCCACCGATGGTATTTGTGGCAGAGTGGACCCGACCGCCGGAGATCATCTCTCGCAGGTCCATGACGTACTCACGGTCTCGCCACGCCAACATGAACAGGGTGTTAAAGCCGATCTGATGGGCCGCGATGCCTAGCCAGAGCAGGTGGCTGTGGATACGCTCGAGCTCCATGATAATTGCTCGGATATATTTTGCCCGCTCAGGCGGTTCAACGCCGGCCAGCTGCTCCACCGCTTGGCAGTACGTTGTCGAGTGCACCACGTTGCAGATGCCGCAAATACGCTCGGAGAGGTAGATGTTATGTTTATAGTTCCGCCGTGAGAATGCCTCCTCGATTCCGCGGTGGGCATAGCCCAGATGGATATCCACATCCACGATTTCCTCACCCCTGACCTCAAACCTGAAGAACTCCGGTTCCTTCAGCGCAGGGTGCTGCGGGCCAATCGGGACGACGAATGTCATTTAGATTTCTCCCTCCATTCCTTTCGCAGCGGGTACTCGCCCTCGGGCCAATCGTCGGGCAAGAAGAGCCTGCGCGGGTCCGGGTGACCCTCAACCTTGACGCCAAGCATCTCCATAAGGTCACGCTCGTACATAATCGCTCCCGGGAAGATTTCGGTTATCGTTGGAATTTTCAGGTCGTCTTTGGGCAAGGGGATTTTTAGGTTTAGCTCAGCTGGCTGGCAGTCGAAGTGGTAGATGACCTCCACGACATTGCCCGTATCCACGCCCGTTATGGCTGAGATGTGCGTAACCTTCTGCACCCTCAACGCGCGGAGGATGTTTTCAAGGCGCTGCTTGTCGCTTGTGGCGAAAAGGCAGCGATCATCCACAATCCTTATGTCATCCACGTGTTTTTTGACGAGAGTTGCGACTTCATTGGAGTGCATTTTCACACCTTCTCCAGGGCTTTCACAATCCCAAAAATGATGGCCTCAGGCTTCGGCGGGCAGCCCGGAACATAGGCGTCAACAGGTATGAACTTGTCTAGGGGGCCGAGCACGTTATAGCAGTCGTGAAAAACGCAGCCCGAGGCTGGGCAGGAGCCGACCGCAACAACAAGCTTCGGCTCTGGCATCTGCTCGTAAATCCTGATGAGTCTGTCCTTTGTCT
>JAGMBM010000011.1 GCA_023129675.1 Hadesarchaea archaeon
GGGCTTCATCCGCTTGCCGAAGTAAATTCGCTCGATCGCCCCTTCCTGCCCGGGCGTGTACGCGATCCCGTCGGAGCCACAGAACTTGATCCCGTTGTACTCAGGCGGGTTATGCGATGCCGTGATCATAACACCCGCTTTTGCGTTGAGGCGACGAACCGCGAAACTTACGGCTGGCGTGGGGACGATGCCGAGGCGCTTGACATCGCAGCCCCCCGAGAGCAGGCCCGAAATCAGGCAGCTCTCGAGCATGTCGCTTGAGGTGCGGGGATCCTTGCCGAGGACGACGATGCCTTCGCCGCCCAGGTGGGTCGCGAGAGCCAGCCCGAGGTCGAGCGCGAGCTCCGGGGTTACCTCCTTACTCACTACGCCTCGAACGCCCGAGGTACCGAAGAGCTTGCCCATTAAAACCGCCAACTACGTGGGCCCGGCCAGCACCTTCGTCTTCCAGACCTCGACCCGCTTCACCGGGCAGTAACGCTTGGCCGCCTTGTAGATGTCCGCCGAGAGCTTTCCTAGCACGACCTCCTGCACGAACTGGTCGAACGTCCGCTCCCCGGCGCGGGCCTCGATTACCTCCCGCATGTCCCTGCGGATCACTTCGAGCTGCGAGCTCTGGACACGGCGGAGCGTTGTGACGATCGAGCTGACCCGAAGCCTGTAGCCGTCCTGGGTCATCACAGTTGAGATGTCGCTGATGCGCGTCGCCCGTCGTCGTATCTGACTCCGGATGTAATCGCGGGCCATGTCGTGACCTATGAAGCTGGTGAGAGCGCGACCTTCCTCGATGGCCTTTACCTGGAAGTACAGTTTGATGTGAGCCTTTGAGAAGTCCTCGATGAGGTCGCCCAGCGTGGTCTCGAAGACCCGCCCGGGGAGCTGGCTCGGGTCGGATGCGAGGGTTTCACCTATCTTGGCGCTGCCGAACATGGGCGGGGCGACGATGTCGTGCCACCCCTTCTCCCGCCAAGACTTCTTCACAGCTCGCTTTTTCTCTTCCATAACCCAACCTTTATTGATTATAAACCATTTTCAGTGCCCTTCTCTCTCAACGAACTTAAATAGTTAGTTTTAAAAAAAGAGATTGTAGAATTTTTGCTAAAACGGAAGTTACAAAGATTTTTAGATTAGGAGTAAAATTTATTCAATGAGGTTTGGCAATGCTTGATCTTAAATTTGTGCGCAAAAATCCGGCCCTCGTAAAAGCAGATTTGATTAAGCGGGGAGATCTAACTAAAGTAAAGTGGGTCGACGATCTACTGGAATACGATAAAAATTGGAGAAAGTTGACACTAGAAACAAACAAATTGAGGGAAATGCGCAATAAAATCACCGCGGAAATAGCAAGGCTTAAAAAAGAGAACAAAGATGTAACGGAGAAAACCAAAGAAGCGAAAGAAATCCCGTTAAAAATAAAACGTCTCGAACAAAAAGTGCAAGACTACAGGAAAACAATTAATCATATACTCCTCAATCTGCCAAATCTAATGCACGAGTCAGTACCCGTAGGCAAGGACGAAAACGACAACGTTGAAATAAGAAGGTGGGGCGAGATACCTAAATTTGACTTCAAACCAAAAGATCACATCGATCTCGCATTGAACCTCGATCTAGTCGACCTTGAGCGAGCTGCTAGGGTGGCGGGCGCGAGGTTCTATTACCTAAAGGGAGAACTTGTTCAGTTAAACTATGCTATAATAAAATTTGCACTCGATTTTATCACAAGAAAAGAGTTTGCCCTATTTCAGCCGCCTTACATGCTAAAGAGGAAACCACTCGAGGGGGCAGTCGCTCTATCTGATTTCGAGGATACCATCTACAAAATCGAGGGGGAAGACCTCTACATGCTCGCTACTTCTGAGCACGCGCTGCTTGCATTACACATGGATGAGACACTGGATGGAAAGAACTTGCCGCTTAGATATAGCGGGGTGAGCCCCTGTTTTAGGAAGGAGGCCGGAACACACGGCAGAGATACAAAAGGGATATTTCGGGTTCATCAGTTTGAGAAAGTCGAACAATTCGTCTTCTGTAAACCTGAGGACTCGTGGAAGGGGCACGAGGAATTGATTACCAACGCTGAAGAGATATCCCAAAAACTTGGGTTGCCTTACAGAATAGTAAACGTCTGCAGCGGCGACCTGGGGACGGTTGCGGCGAAAAAATACGACCTTGAAACTTGGCTGCCAGGTCAGGGAAAATATCGAGAGGCGGCATCATGCAGCAATTGCACTTCATACCAAGCTATCAGATCAAACATAAGATATAGAGACAAATCAGGTGAACCTTCAAAATTTGTTCACACTATAAATAGCACACTAGTGGCCACTGAACGGGTTTTGATATCCGTCCTAGAAAACTATCAGCAGAGAGATGGCTCAATCCTAGTTCCACCTGTATTGGTACCATATACGGGAGTCGAAAAAATAGGCCAGAAATGAGCAACTATAGGACGTCCTCAGCGGTAGAAGTGCACGCTAGCAAGTCGTCAAGCGTCGCCAAAAGCGTCTCAATTCTCCCATCCAACTCCACCAAGGTAGTTACGCGCGTGTCATCCACCCCCGTCCTCACCCGAACCCCTTTTGGGGCCTGAAGGTTGTCCGGCTGGAGCGCTGCGGCAATCGCTTTAGCAGCCTCTCGCTTTTTATAACCACAGACAACATTTGCCTGCATTTTCACGATGGAACCTCAGAATGTGCCTTGTCTTATGGTGCCTATTTCTTCGCCGTCCGGCTTTATCCGCATCGAGCCAAACTGCACGGCAGCGACCTCGTCCGCATTTTTGACGGGTGTGAGCACTACCATCCGACCTCGTTCGTAGTCTATTCGCTCGATTATCCCTATGCCCAGCATCTCGTTTACATCGTTCGTCAATCCCACCATCATGTTTCGCTCGCTGCCTTGGATTATAGTCCTCACGTGCCCGAACCTCGCCTCGAGCTCCCGAATTGCACCCTTATCCATCCTCCTTTTCGTGACGATCAACATCCCCTCAGGCATCTGCTCCGCGTGGATTATTTGCGCCTGCACCCCAAGCGTCCCAACATCGATGGGCCTGCCCGTGTGAAGGTAGCAGCGTTTGAGTCTTACCTTCCACAAGTTTAGGACAAGCTTGCCAGCATCCTCAAAGCACTTCCCGAGCATCATCGCCCGCAGTGACGCGCGCTCTGCGGAGGAGCGGGATCTGACCTTCGTTGAAACCGGTAGCCGCCTTACCCTCGCTCTAGGAACGCTCGATAGCAGATGCTCGAGCTCCCCCTCGCGCTGGATGGCGACCACGATATCTGGGTCAATCGTCTCCAAGGTATAAAGCTGAAGAGATCGACCGGGGCCACCGAAAATCCAGCCGGGGGTGTTAACGATTACCGAGTCCGCCTTCTTCAAACCGTGTTCAACCAACCACTTCACCCCCACGACGAACTCAAGCATGTGCTCTGAGGGAGACATCGAGCCCACGAAGTAAGCGCTCGAGAGTGGGACCTCGTAGAGCTGGGCAACGGGCTGCTCGAAAATCCCCAGCCCCATCGTCGCCGGAGGGCCGACATCAGATTGCCCCACGTCGCTATCAATCGCCCCCGGCCGAAGCCCATGCCTAAGCATGGTGTTTGCCAAGTAGGTTGTGAAAAAGCTCTTGCCGACATCGACGCTTCCCATCACTAATATTTTTTTGGGCCTTTGCTGGATGACCTCCGAGATGAGCGCATCCCATTCGCGAGGAATAGTCCGCTTCGATAGCTGCTCGACCTTCCCGTCCCGCCCAAGCGTGTATGCAACGAGTGCATCTCCTTCAGCTTCAAGGGGCACCGACTTCGCGCGAGGTATGACGGTCCGGCTCCCCTTCCCACGGAGTCCGCCGCTTATCAACACCTCACCTTCTCTTACTTCAAGGCTGAGCTGCCCTTCGAGCATTACCACATCGCCGCGCTTGAGTTTGAGTTCAGGCAAACGGGCACCTCACTCCTCTTCGAAATCCAAGCTCGGCCATTCCTTCTCAAGCACGACGCGCGAGACGACCTTTGCCTCCCGCACGTCTTCTCTTCGCACTGGAACCTTCTCGTCCAAGCTACTGACATCTAATCGCTTGCCCTCGACAAGTTTTATCTCACTCGGACTGATTTCCGCCACCTTACCCGATACTATGCGCCCATCCCTCAAAACGAGCACCACTTCCTCCCCCTCTTTCAGCTTATCCATCTCGGTCGATTGAACGACCTTCGGCAACAGCATGGTGATGATTCCGGGATAAATCGGGATTTTTTTGTAGAGAGTTCTCAGCTCCGAGAGAATGGCCTCAAACGCATTTGGGTCTCCGCGATGACGCTCGAAGAGCTCGATTATTCGCTCCACCAACTTCTGGTACTCGCTCTGCTCCAAGGTCATACGATTCCCAAATCATCTTTCGCCCGGGCTCTTAAAACTTGGTCAATGAAAGAAGAAATCAAGTGTAATTACAAAACTGTGTCAACGTTCAAATTGCGGTCCAGTCCGAGCAACCTCGCCTTTTCAGCATCTTCTCGCGTCACCTCGCCGCTCTCGATCGCCTTAGCTATCTTACCCATCTCCTGCACAAGCGCCAGCAGCTCATGCATCACCGCGTACATCGGTACGGGCTTGACGACCACGCACTCGGCTGCGCGGTCGTGTCCTCCACCCCCTATGCCCTCCCGCTCCGGGTATAGATCTCGCAGATGACTCGCCAGTTGGTAGCACATCGCCCCACAGTCGAGCACCCCACCGCCTCCACGCATCGAAATGTGGACCCCTCGTTCCTTCGGGCAGAAGATAGTCAACATCACGTGAGAATGGCCACCCGCCAGCTTCAGCTCGTCCAAACGCGTTGAGGCGACAAAGGGGAGAATTGCTGGAAACTGCGTCGCTCGCATCGCTGGCGCCTCCTCGGCAAACAGCATGTAAATTCCCACGCCACGAATCTCATCCAAAAACACCGTATTTTCAGCTCGCCTGTTGAGCATGTTCCAATCCGATTTGTATTGTTCGAACACGCGAGATAGCATTTGGCCCTTCTGCATGCGTCCCAACACATCTGCGACCGTGCAAAACTCGGACGGTCTATCTCCCAGCTTCGCCAGCTCAAGTAGGAAATTGAAGACGAGCTCCGGGCCGTAAGGTATATCGATACTTAAGGTTTGGTTGTAGAGGTGTGCCAAACAGCCCGCGTGTAACACCTCCCCGATTTGATTTATGAGCACAGTACGGTCCCTGTTAAGCAAGTCGAACATCGTCGGGCGCTCCAGCTTGATCTCGAACGCATGCGGGAACTTCTCCCTTGCTCGCTCGATGAATGACCTAACGAAGTCTACGGAGGTCTTTTGCACGGGGTCAAACGCGAAATCTCCCCGACAGCCGATGAGCGCGGCGAAGTCGTCGTAATTATCAGTTGGGTCAAGCTTGGTGGCGAGCATATGGCAGAGCAAGGATGCCGCGGCGGGCACCGGACGATCGGCCGATGGATTGAGCACGGTGCATCGCTTGGGTCTGCCATCGAGTGGATGATGATCTAAAATCAAAACTCGATCGATGTACTTCAGAAAATCATCGTAGTATCCAAACGTTCCCTTGTCCGTGAGCAAAAGTAAATCAAAGCGACCTTCGCCCTCCAAAGTTTCCCGGAGCGTCTCCTCCAACAATTTGAAGTGCGGAGGGAGCTTCGTCACGACCTCCGCGTCCAGATAGCGCTCGAGTAGCCGTCGGACGATGAAGGCGCTTGCAATACCGTCGAGGTCGTGATGCGAGAAATTGAGCACGCGGGGGTGCTTGAGCTCATTCAGCTTCTCGAGCAGTCTCACGGTGCTCGCGAAGCCAGGGTCCGTTCTAAAGAGCTGTTGGACTTGCTCTTCGTAGCTCATCTGTCGCCTCCCGAGAGCATTTGATCCAGCTTGGCTAAAAATTCGTTCATCCGTTCCCGCGGTATTCGGGCTGCAGCCGCCACATCGTGGCCACCACCCTTGCCTCCCACTATTCCTGCAGCCCTCGCCAAGGCCCGACCAACATTTATTCCCTGCATCGCCAAGCCGGGTGTACTTCGAGCCGAAATCTTCAGCTCCTCCGCGCCGGCGTCCGCGATGCCGACAATCGGGCGATCCGTTGTGACTAACCCCGATTCCATCGCGAGCGAGAGCACCTCACCCACCATTGCCGAATTCACTGCACCGCCGAAGTAGATGTGCCTCAACCTCGGCGTGAGCTTGAAGGTGTCGAGGTGGGAGACGAGCCATCCCAGCGCCTCCAGCATTCGTTCCTGACTGCTGTTCAGGAGGGCCAGCGCCTCGGTCTGTGCCGTCCGGTCGCCTACTGCCACGGCGAAGCCGAACTCCGACTTTTGGAGGTCGCTGCATGCGTCGAGCATCGCCACGTACTCCCCGAGGTCGCGGGGGCCGACAAGGTCTTCCGTGGCCAGGGCATAGGTTGTCCCCCAGAGCGTGTGACAAAACTCCTCGCTGGTCGCTAGGGAACCAACTCGAGCGAAGATCGCGTCCCGCAGCCTCCGCTCCGCCTCCGGGCCTAGCTCGACCAGGGTGCTGGAGGGCGAGATGCCGAGTGTGTCGACGAGGGAACGACAGGCCTGTGGGTTTCCGGAGATCCCGGAGATGTAGGGCCTCGTCGTAAGCCTGAGGCATTCCACTACCGGGCTCAGGGTGCGCCCGATGAGCCTCAACCCCTCACCCACGCGCAAGAAACCCAAGTCGATCGCCCGCTTCACCAGGGTATCGTTAACCCCCGTGAACCCTGAGAAGAACTCCTGGCGGTCACCAATCGCCCCAGCGACCGCGAGTCCCACTAGCGGTCTGAAGCTTCGGTCTATGTGCTCGACGATGGAATAGACGGCACCGCTAGCGCTCACATCCTTCGCGCCGTTGAGCCCGCATGCGTGAGGGTT
>JAGMBM010000110.1 GCA_023129675.1 Hadesarchaea archaeon
GGGCGCTTATAGGCAAGGGGGGGATTGACGAAGAGGTTGCTGTGGAGCTGGCTCGACTCAGCTGCGTCTATCTAGCTTTCACGGGTGGTGCGGCGGTGCTCGCTGCCCAAGCGATCAAAAAGGTCGAAAGGGTGCTATGGCAGGACCTAGGTGCGGCGGAGGCATTATGGGTATTGCAAGTTCGAGACTTTGGACCGCTCGTGGTGGCTATTGACACAAAAGGAAACAACCTTTACTTGCACAAAAAACAATAGAAAAAAATAAAAAACAAAAAAAGCCAAGGGGAGCGTTGGCGTTTTCCCCTTAGCGCTTCCGGAATATCGCAATCGCAGCCAGTATCAGCGCGACTATCACGATGATAATCGCGTAGGTTGCCCATGGCGTGACCGTACGTGTTATCGTTACCGTCTTCACCGTGCTCCAGTTGCCCGCCACATCCTGAGCGCTCACCGAGATAGTGTTCGTCCCTTCGACCAGCTCAACCGCTCGGGTCAGCTTACCGTCAGTAGAGAGCACATTGGTTGCCGTGAGGGGTGCCGTCAGCGAGGTCGCGTCGATGCGTACCGTGAGTTCCGAATACTCCTCCCAGGTATCCTTGGTGACGGTCGCCTCCAAGATGATGCTCATCGCGTCCGTCGAGAGGTCGGTCGTTGGCGCCGTTATCGTCACCGTCGGAGCGGTCGCGTCAGGCATGGCGTACCCGTAGAGCACCTTACTGCTCTCGTTGCCTGCTTTGTCGGTCAAGGTAAGCTCGATCTTGGTCGTCTGCCCTGCTGGGAGCGTGACGGTTCTGCTCCAGGTGGTGGTGGTCGTCACTAGGTCGTATGTTGGCTGGTGGACGCCGTTGAAGTAGACTTTGATGGTGCCGCCGACCTCACCCGAGGTGACGGTGCCCTCGATCGTGCGATCCGCCACCTTATAGACATTCGGGTTGTCGATCGTGCCACTAATTTTGTCAGAGACCACAATGTCCGTGTCCTTGACTGGCTTTATGGTGTCAATAGTGAAGCTGCGTTTTGCATTCTCGTTCTCCCTGCCATTATGTATAAGGTTGTCGCTGGCGTATACCCTAACGTAGTAGGTGCCGTCCTTGAGTCCCTTGCCCGCGTTGTCGATGAGGTTCTCGAACACTCCCGTCGTTGGATTCCATGCTACTTTGTTCTCCAGCGCCCTTTGGAACCAAGTTCCAGAAACACTTGCGTCAAAGTTCTCAATACTGCTGACCTCCACTACAAGGTTCTCACGCGCGACTCCCAAGCCGCTCGTCGGGTAGCCCGGATCAGTCACTGTTATCTTGATCTCCGGCGTGTTGTCACTGATGAGCTCGCCGTTCTCGTCCCAAGTCTTGCCCGCTACCGAGGTGAACTCGATTGTCGGCGGCTTGGTGTCGATGAAGATGTTCTCAACGTTGTCGCTCTCCGAGTTGCCCGTGCGGTCGGTCGCCGTTACCTTCACGATGGAGTTAAGCCCCTGGCTCAGAGTTATGCTCTTGGTCCAGCGGTTCTCAAACATCGGGTCCCTATTTGCCGCGGTGGTGTCGATGGTGACCGAGGTGACCCACGAGGCGTTGTCAGCCTGGCCTAGTGCATTGTCCTCCACGAGTATGACCAAGTTCTCGCTCGCGCTGTTGTCCACGTAGCGGTAGATAGTGCCAGTCCCAGCCTGCGCGACGTTATCGCGCACGCCCACAAGGAGCGCCGCCAAGCCGTTGTCGACGAAGATCGGCGCCCGGGTGTCGACGGTAACAGTGTTCTCCATGCCTGCGGTGTTCTCATTACCCGCTAAATCCTTGACCTTTGAAACCCTAACAACGACTACGTTGTCATCCCAGTTCTCCACGGTGAAGGTACCGGTGTAAACAATGTTGTCGGTCGTGGTCATCGTAATCGGTGGCAGGAAGTTCTCCGCGGAGCCGCCAGAGTTCTCCACATAGACGTTGTCGAGGGACAGAAGCGTCTCGCTTGCGGTTATGGTAATCGTCGCTTTAGCACTGTCCAGAGCAGTACCAGCAACGTTAACTGCTGTGACTCCCACCTGCGTCACGTTGATGACCAGGGTTGGTTTCTTGCCGTCGATGGTAATCGTGAAGCCGCCGAGGTTCTCATATGTGGTGTAGATCGGCTCTTCCTTGCTGACAAGCACCGATGTCATGTAGTCGGCCTTGGTGGCGATGTTGGGTGTGGTCCAGAGGAAGACGAAGGTCCTGCTGCCGCCGGGCGCTATGATGTTGTCGCCGATCGCATCGAAGCGTAAGCCATTAGTTATCGTGTTTATAGTCCAAGTAGTTGGTTGAAGATCCCTTGCGGTTGATTCCATCTTTGATCCTGCCGAGCTAAGGTTCGACGCCATGCTTATGAGCTCGTTGCCAGCCGTGGTTATATCCACCTTCCCGCTGGTCCTCAAGTTGTCTGCTGCCTGCTTGAGGTCGGTTGCCGCAGCGTTTTCCTCGTCAAGACCCAGCGCAACGCCAATTTCTCCCGCCAAGTTCTCCAAGTTCTCTGCTGCAAGCTTTAGGTTCTCTCCCGCACGAGGTATGTTGTCTTCTAGCGCAATCCCCGCGTTCTCGATGTAGGAAGCTGCGATTTTGAGTTTGGTGCCTGCTGTCTGAAGGTGGGTGCTGGAACCGTATAGATTCTCGCCTGCGCTCGTCAGGTAGTTCTCAGCCACGCCGAGCGCGTAGCCAGCGTTGTCCAAGAAGTTGCCCGCATCGACGAGTTTGTTTCCGGCAGTTTGGAGGGCGGAGCCTGCGGATCCTATGGCCGACAGTTCCGCATCTAAATCATCCAAGCTAGCCCCTGCGGCAATCAAGTTAGTAGCTGCGTCAAGCAAGCGCAATCCTGCTGTCTCTAGGTCTCCAAACCTGATGCTACCTGCCGCGGTGCGAAGGTTCTCACCAGCTTGGCGGACATTATCGGCGCCATCAGCGTCGAAGTTTTCTATGTTGGTGGCGCCAGTACCGGCCGCGTTGACCAAGTCAGTGCCCGCGTTGTATAGGGTGGTGTAAATGTAATCGAGGTCTTCTACTTGGTTATCAATCTCGCTGGCAGCCTTTACCAAATTGCTACCTGCATTTTCAACATAGACCCAAGCGTCGTCAGCTTCTGCGGAAGCACCGCCACCAGTAACTGCGGCTCCTCTCCAGTCATCCTGCGTCGGGGCTTGGAGGTTGTCACCGGCGTACTTGACATTCGTCCCAGCAGATTTCTTGTTATCCTCTGCCTTCTTCAGGTTCTCCCCCGCCTGCCGGAGGTGAGCGACTGCGTTCTCGATGTTGTCGCCCGCGACCACCAAACTCCCCGAATATCCAATAGGTTGAGCGAAGCCAGAAGCTATGAGTATAACGTTGTCGATGTTGTCTGCCGCATAATCGTTCGTCACGGTTATCGTGAACTTGATCCTGGTGTTCGCCCTTGCACTCGTGGGCGATACGGTCGCACCCGGAGAAGCGCTGAAGGTAGATGGAGCACTAACGGTGGTTGTCGATATCACAAATGCCATTGAAGTTATCATTAAGACTGCGATCACTATTGCTAATTTCTCTTTCACCTATCCAACTCCTTTTTTATTGCGAGCTGAACTCTTCAATGGCCCCTATTTAAGAGTTTCGAGCCTTAAAAATCCCCTAACCTCAAAGAAAAAGCTTTAAATAGCTCTGATGATTACGTTGAACGTTAATGTTAACTTCGACGATTGACGTGGCACATCAGTACGTTATGATGACCTGTTTTCAACTTATATGTACTTTGGATTGATTATCTAGAGAAAAGGTGGGTCATAGTTGGGAACACCGTCGACCAAACCCCCAACGTGGACTATATCATTCGCTCCGCTTGTTTCAACCTTACGGGCTTGATCAGAGATTTTATGGCTTGATTATCTCCTGCCCCTCGACCATCCCTCGGCGCTCTTCGCCCTGGGTCCGTCCATGTGTTTCGCGGCCTCGCTCATCGTTAGCTCTGCTACGAGTTTTTTCAT
>JAGMBM010000111.1 GCA_023129675.1 Hadesarchaea archaeon
CGGGTGTTGGAGGCATCTTGCTCGAGGCCGGGTTAATCGAGGCAAAGGTAATCGGCATCGACATCGACCGCGAGATGATTGATGGGGCACGAAAAAACCTCGAGGCGAGCGGCGTAACCGATTTCCAGCTCATGGTCGGAGATGCCCGCAAATTGCCCGCCCTTGAGGTCGATGCCATCGCAACTGACCCCCCATTCGGTCGCCAGGCCTCGACAGCAGGGGCCCAGTTGAGGGAACTCTACGGGCAAGCGTTGCCTTCGATCACGGGGGTGCTTAAACGTCGGGGCTATGCCTGTATCGCCTCGCCCGCAGAGCTTGAGCTAGAGAGCATCGCCGCCAACGCCGGACTCAGGATGATCGAACTTCACGAGCAGCGGGTGCATCGGAGTTTGACTAGACGCGTCTACGTTTTCAGGAAGAAGTAAAATGAAACTCATCTTCCTCGGAACCGGCGGCAGCATCCCGACGCCCGAGCGGGGCCTTCCAGCGATAGCCCTGAAGCACGAGCGCGAACTCCTGCTCTTCGACTGCGCCGAGGGGACGCAACGCCAAATGGCCCGAGCGGGGGTCAGCCCGATGCGTCTAGACGCAATTTTTATAACCCACCTTCACGGCGACCACTTTTTAGGTTTGGCAGGACTCGTGCAGACGCTATCGTTGATGGATCGTGAACGAAAGCTCGAGATATTTTGCCAGAAGGGCGAAGGCAAACGCATCGAAAGTTACCTTCAAATCCCCTACTACACCCTGACCTTCGAGCTAAGGGTGCACGAGCTCGAGCCCGGGGAGGAGCTCCGACGCCGAGGCTACCGAATCCTGACCATCGAGGCCGATCACAATGTCCCGAGTTTAGCCTACGCACTCGTCGAGGATGAGCGCCCGGGGAAGCTTTACCCTGACAAGGCAATTGCGCTGGGCGTGAAGGCCGGACCGGATTTCTCGCGCCTGAAGGCTGGCGAAAGCGTCAAACTGCGTGATGGAAGCATCGTCAAGCCCGAGCAGGTGATGGGGCCACCCCGCCCCGGGCGAAAAGTGGTGTACACAGGCGATACCCGGCCGAGCAAGCGCATCGTCGAGCTCGCCCGAAACGCAGACGTACTCATCCACGACTGCACGCTCGCCGACGAGCTCGCTGAAAAGGCGGCGGAGAGCACCCACTCGACCCCCAGCGAGGCCGCAGAGGTGGCGAAGCAGGCCGACGTCAAGCAGCTGACCCTCATTCACATCAGCCCGCGCTATGAGGATGACGCCGTGCTTCTCGAGCAGGCACAAAAAATTTTCCCGAACACCGTCGTCGCGCGCGACCTGATGGAGCTAGAAGTTCCACTCAGAAAATAATGGGGCTCAGGTCGAGGTTTAGCTCATCTTGGATCGCGTAACCCTCTTTTCTTCATTGCCCCAACTAATTTAGAATTCTTATGAGATTTGAACCTTTCAGAGCCCCTCATATTTTTAATTAAAGCTTAAAATCAGTAAAGCTGAGAAATAAACCCATTTCCTGATGAAAATCTTAACTTAAGAGAACAACCATTGGAAATGAGAAAAAATCAGCCAGTACGCTTCTCGGGATGACAACATTCAAGTTTGGGATAATAGTAATCGAAAATCACAGCCGCCATCTAAATTTTCTTTATTCCTAAATTGTGAACCTTTCCATCAAAAACTTCAAGTCACGATTTTTTCAAGAGCTCGTTCTTTCCAAGCCCGTCGTATCTCTAAGGCTATCCTGTCCCCCATGCTCATCCTTTGCTGGTACTTCGCATTCGCATATTGTGATCCTATTCCCTGATGCACGTTGGTCCCCCCGCCGTGTCTCACTGCAATATCCTGCGTAACTGGAAGGTGCATGAAGACCTTCCCCTCTGGAGCGTCATAGATGCCATACTCGACCGCTACGCCTGGTACCTCAGACCACGTTATGAGCGTCTGCAGGCACCACGCTCCGATTAAACCAGGGGGCTCATATTCTCGGGTCGCCATGAGGAAAGCGTCGGCAAATCTATGAACATCTTTTAATAAGGATTCACGCAAGCTCATGGCGACATGAGCCGTGACCTCAAAGGAGGGGATTTTCTCAAGTTTTAGCTGTACGTCGACAGGAAGCCTCTTTAAACCATCGAGTATAGTCTCCCTCCGTTCATCGATAGAGAGGAACTCGTTTGCGAGGTGAACCCTTGCTTCCTCTAAACTAACTCTGTAAAGTTCGGCAAACATATCATCCGTATCTCCCCAATCTTTTTCCGCGCTTAATGGAGAGAAGAAGAAATTGAAGTTCGCGTGAGGACCCAGAACTATTTCCTCCACCCTTGCGCTCTCCAAGGACTCTCGATCAAGGTTTCCAGCTTTCATTTCCTTTCTAACTTTTTCCTCCAAGTCACCAGAGTCCGCTGCAAAGATGAACTCCCTCTCAAACTTACGAGAGGGATGCTCAGCTTTCATCAGCATTGGCCCCTCGATGGGTTCCTTGAATTTGATCCCGCCCTCCACTATCTTGAACTCATATGGTTTGGGATAGGGTATCCCCGCTTTCTCCGCGAACCAATAATAATCGCGGTCAACCTCCCCGCGGTTCTCGATTTTGAGAAGTTTTCTTGAACCCATAATGGGGATTGTGAATTTTTCCTCGATCAAGCTGCAACGCTCATCACCTCCAACGTAGACAGTAAAGGCTCGGTTAGGTATCTGTACACATTCCAAATCGACCATCTCATCAGCGTATTTGACGATATCTGAATATTTATCAAGGATGACCAAAGCACATTTCCACTTTCCATCTTTTTTGATATCCCTCGGATCCCTAACGCAGATCATATCCCTCTTCACGAGCTCCGGAAGGTTCTCAACTACCTCACCCGGCTTCCCTACAATCGGATTTTGGAGATAGATCCTCGCCCTCTTCTCAGTGGTGTAGATTACAGATCTCAACCCGTAGTTTCGTGCGCCATACCTCGCATCTAACGCCGAGTGAGAACCTATGATGAGCTCAATCGGCTCTCGATATCTCTTCACTACCTCCTGCATTTCCTCTCTTTCGACCACATCATCCACCCTTTTTTCTAGTCATTGCCCCAACTAATTAGAATTCTCATGACATTTGAACCTTTCAGGACCCCTCAAAACTTTTATGTTTAAAGCTTGGAATCAATAAAGGTGAGAAATAAACTCATTTCATGGTGAAAATTAAGGGCATAACCATGGGAAATGAGAAAAATAGATGTATCAGCTACTGGCCTCTTAAAAGGAGGGAGTGAGATGAAGAAAAAGTTAATAGAGTTCACAATTAATGGAAACCCTAGAAAACTATACGTGAAAACAAATGAATTGCTTTTAGATGTGATAAGGGAGGATTTAGGTCTAACTGGAACAAAATATGGTTGTGGCACAGGAGAATGTGGTGCTTGTACTGTACTCATAGATGGGGAACCAGTTCTCTCATGTCTAACACTTGCCGTTACGGTAAATAAAAAAAAGGTCACCACGATAGAAGGGATTGGAACTGATGAAAATCCACACCCCCTCCAGCAGGCGTTCGTTGAAACGGGGGCGGTTCAGTGCGGCTTTTGCACCCCTGGGATGATCCTCTCGGCCAAG
>JAGMBM010000112.1 GCA_023129675.1 Hadesarchaea archaeon
GTCAAGCTGGCTGCCGAGCATATTGGGAGGGGAAAAATAACCTCTGGAAAGGTCCTTGAGGCCCAAAAAGAAGGACGAGTGCATTAACGTGATTGCTAGAATACTGTTGAACGACTTCGAGTACTTCGAGCCTGAAACAATTTCTGATGTGATAACCTTTCTTGCCAAGCACGGAAAGGACACAAAATTGATCGCTGGAGGGACAGATTTACTCGTTGATATGAAAAAAGGAAGAATTAAATTAAAATACTTGGTTAACCTCATGAAAATCCCCGATTTAAGTTACATAATTGAGGACGGAGGGGGCCTTCGAATCGGAGCTACAACAACTTTTCGAGAAATCGAGGAATCTCAATTGATTAAAGAGAAATATCCGCTCCTTTTTGAGGCTACACAAGCGATGGGGACGGTTCAAATTAAGAACATGGCTACCATCGGAGGTAACATATGCAATGCACTTCCCTCCGCAGACATTCCACCAGCGCTTGTAGCTCTAGATGCTAAGGCGAAGATAGTCGGCAAAAGTGAGGAAAGATTTCTCTCTTTAGAAGAGTTCTTCGTGGGCATTAGGAAAACTACATTGGAGAGTGACGAGTTACTCACAGAAGTTCATGTCCAAAGTCCACCAGCTCGTTCGGGAACAGCGTTCCTCAAAATCAGTAGAACCGCTAGCGATTTGGCTACATTAAACGTGGCCGTACGGGTTACTTTGGAAAACAACGGAGCCTGCAAAGAGGCTAGGGTAGTGGTCGGTGGAGGCGTGGGGCCTACTTTAATCAGGTCTAAGAGAGCAGAGACCTTGCTCGAAGGAAAGTTATTGGAAGAGTCCCTCATTGAAAAAACGGCCCGAACGGCATCCGAGGAGCTAAAGCCACGGCCAACCTCAATCCGCGCATCTCCCTTCTATAAAATAGAAGTTAGTAAAGTGTTGGTAAAGCGTGCATTAATGAAAGCCTTGGATAGAGCCAAAACACAAACATAATCAAAGCAATAAAGAAATGCGTCATTTTCTTAGGTGGATGTCTTTCTCAAACTGCCGCCTGAAGAGAGATAACTGTCTATCGCCCTAGCGGCTTTTTTTCCGTCCCCTATCGCCGAGATAACAGTCGCCGACCCACGAGTAATATCTCCTCCTGCGAATATCCCCTCTCTGCTCGTTGCACGCGTTTTTTCATCTACCATAAAATATCCACGTTTGTTTGTTTGCACGCTAGTTGCACTTTTCGCCACGATGGGATTTGCTGTCGTCCCAATTGCGTTGATAACCATGTCCACTTGCATGACGAAGTTCGATCCATCGATAGGAAGCGGCTTTCTCCTCCCAGATTCGTCTGGTTCCCCCAGTCGCATCTTAATACACTCCACGCCGGTAACGTTGCCCTTCTCATCACCCAGGATCCTCACTGGCAGAGTAAGAAAATCGAACACTATGCCTTCTTCCTCAGCGTGGGTAATTTCTTCTGCCCTAGCCGGCGCCTCTTCTTTGGTCCTCCTGTAAACCACACACACCTCCTTCGCACCCAGCCTCAAAGAGGTCCTCGCGGCGTCCATAGCCACATTCCCCGCCCCTAT
>JAGMBM010000113.1 GCA_023129675.1 Hadesarchaea archaeon
TCATGAGGTTAGAACGTGTCAGGAATTCGTTGGCAGAGTATACATCGTTTAAATTTTCCCCAGGGATGCGCATAAACTGGGGCGCACCGGCACCGTTCGCAAGAAATATTGCGTCAAACTCCTCCGCCAGCTCATCGACCCCTTTTGTGAGCCCCACCACGAAATCTGTTACGACTTTCGCCCCAAGCTCCTTGATTTTGTCTACTTCATATTCCACGATTTTCTTCGGCAGTCTGAACTCAGGAATGCCATAGGTCAAAACACCTCCCGATTTATGAAGTGCCTCGAATATCGTTACCTCATAGCCCATCTTTGCTAGGTCTGCTGCACAGGTCAAACCAGCTGGCCCAGAACCCACGACCGCAACCAGTTTACCCTTCTTTTTTATCTCCGGCAATTTCTCCTTTGTATCCTGTTTTTTCGCCCAATCGGAGACAAAACGTTCCAGCCTCCCTACGGCAATCGGCTTGCCCATTTTATTGTAAACACATACGCGCTGGCACTGTTCCTCCTGCGGACAAACCCTTCCACACATGGCAGGGAGGCTATTTGTTTTTAATATTTTAAGGTATGCGCTAGCGAAATCCTCCTCAACTATCTTCCGGATGAACTGTGGGATGTGAACCTCAGCCGGACAGCCCTCCACACATGGCGGGGGATCGCACTGCAAACACCTCTGCGCCTCGTAGATAGCATCTTCCTTTTTGTACCCTAGCGGCACTTCGTCAAAGTTGCGAATCCTTTTTCCAAGGTCTTGCTCGGGCATCGGGCGCTGAGACATTTTCATTCGCTCGGGAACGGGTATCATGTCAGCCATTTTTTTCCCCATATGATTTTTCGTGGGCCTCAAAGGAGAGTTTTTCCTGCCGCTCATATCGCGCTAGTCGGTTCATGAACTCCGGCCAGTTCACTAAATGCCCGTTGAACTCCGGACCATCCACACAGACGAACTTCGTCTCACCACCCACGGTAACCCTGCATGAGCCACACATGCCAGTTCCGTCCACCATGATGGCGTTCAAGCTGACGATTATCTCCACTTGGTACGGCTTGGTGACCTTACAGACAGCCTTCATCATCGGAGCAGGACCGATAGCCCACACCTTTTTCACGTCCTTCTCCCTTCGCAGCACTTCATCTAAAACCTCCGTTACGAAACCCTTCCTCACGTAACTTCCGTCATCGGTGGTAATCAAGAGTTCAGAGGAAGCTTTTCGCATCTCCTCCTCCATGATAATCAAATCCTTTGTTCTTGCACCGACGATCGCAATGACTTGGTTGCCCGCTTCTTTCAGTCCCCGTGTTATGGGATAAACGCAGGCAATACCCGTTCCTCCCCCCACGGTCACCACGGTTCCATAGTTGTCGATTTTGGATGGATTGCCCAGGGGTCCGACAAGTGAAAAGAGTTCATCCCCCTCGTTCATCTGGGAGAGCTGAGCTGTAGTTTTACCCACTACTTGAAATATAATGCGTATCCATCCATTTTCTCGATTGTAGTCGGCGATGGTTAGTGGGATCCGTTCTCCTCTTTCATCGGTCATCAAGATTATGAACTGTCCCGGTTTGACCCTCTTTGCGATCAGCGGGGCGGCGACTTCAAATGAAATGATATTCGGGGCAATTTCCCTTTTGGCGATTATCCTGTGCAACCCGACTCCCCCGTTAAATACATTCAATAGCGCCGCGAGTTTTAAAATATGCTGCAATTGTTGCTCTGGCTCCTACCTGTGGTCGACGTCTTCGCGCTCAAGCGAATCGTGGCGTATTACCGCTCGCTTGGCGTCCGCGTTCCGATGAGTCATGCGAGGCTCGGAACGGTCGAGCGATGGGTCGGATACCTGCCGGCCGGATTTGTCATAGGGTGGTTTGCAGGATTCTGGATGGCTTTGGCTATAGTGTTTGCGATATTGGCTCTCTTGGGGCCGGTCGAGCTCTACCTAATGTACCGGGGTGTTAGGCCTTGGAGATTCTTCAAGGGAAACCCCCTCAAGCCCGTGGCTAAAATTTTCCTGCTCGAGGGCTATAATGCAATCGGGTACTACTTGATCGGGGCCTTGCTTGCGCTGCTGGTCAATATCTGATCTCGCGAATGGGCTTTCCCTCCCGCGTGCGCGGCGCGAGATAATCGATCAAACGCTCGATGTCCGGGGCCTCCAGCATCACGACGATGGGGCCAAGTGGAGACTCTCCTCCGGTGAAACTAACTTTGCCCACAAAGGCGACCTGTCGGTTAAGCATGAATCGCACTATATTATCCCGCCTGCTTCGAAGCATCACCGAGCGGGCTGAGTCGCGGACGGCCTGTTGTCTCAAAAGCTGGTGCAATCGATCGAGCGATTCCACGCTGGTCGATTCCCCCACGAACGAATTCCCGACCAAGCTGAGCTCAAGTGTTGGAAAAATCCGCTTTATCGCGGCCTCAACCTTCTCCCTAGCTTCGGTCTGCTTTACCTCCGCCTCGACCCGCAGCCTCACGCCTTGCCACCAACCACCTTTTCGAAGAGCCCAATCGCACCTTTGTGAAGTTCTTTGAGCGTCCCCTCGTTCACGATGATAAAGTCTGCGAGCGCGAGTGCCTCCCCCAGCCCCCAGCCGAGCTCACGGCGGTCCTTCTCTCGAAATGATTCTAAACTCATCACATCATCGGCTCTCCCCCGGGGAGCGACGCGGGAGTAGCGGATGCGTTCGTTCGCCCAAATTGCGAGCAAATGAAAACTATCGCCGAAAGAGCGGCGGAACTCATCAACCTCAGCTATTCCCCGAATTCCATCGACGACGACTGCCCGCTTTCCCTTGCCTCGAGACTCGATCAGCGGGACACACCTCTTGGCAATCGCGCCCAATCCCTCGCGCTTCCTGAGCTCCTCCGCGACCGCCGCGACAGTCGACTCGTTGATTTGCTGACCCCGGCGCTTGACCTCCTCCCAGACAACATCGCCCATCCGAACGCTCGGGACATCAAACTCAGCTAGAGCCTTAGCCACCTCGGTCTTCCCGGAGCCGTGGAGGCCGACGATGCCGATTACCTTAAGCGCCATTACAATTCGACCACGATCAGCGTAGTAGTGTTTGTAACTCCTGAGATGCCCCGAATGTCGCCGAATACCGCCTTGGTCAACTTCTCGAGCGAGTCAACCTCAATTCGGGCGACGATATCATAGGGTCCTGCGACCGCCTCCGCCATTTTGACCCCCTCGATGGCCTTGACCTTCCGGAAGACCTCCGCCGTCCTCCCAGGTTCGGCAGAAATCAAGCTGTACGCGTTCACCATTCGCCCACCCCCACACCCATTTCCGCGGCTTGATTTAAAACCCCTCGCCTCAAGAAAAATTCAAATTATCATTTACCCTTTAAAAACTCATGGATGCCTCGAAGCCCCACTTCTTTGAGTGCCTCCAGCTCCGCTTCC
>JAGMBM010000114.1 GCA_023129675.1 Hadesarchaea archaeon
GCGCGCCACTCCATTTTTTTCACCTTCCGCTTGAGAGGTTTGGAGGAGTATTTAAGCGGCTTTAGAGGAGAGAGGTCACCGAAAGTAATTTATAAAGGTGAATCGGTGCCGCGCCTACCAGCGATGCTCGAGCTCGTCAGGCCCTTGAACTGCTTGCTCGCGGGCTTGGCGGTACTAATAGGGGCCGTAGTCGCGGGTGGCGGGGAACTATCTTACACAGCTGGGGTGGTATTTGCAGCAGCAGCCATGATCAGCGGAGCCGGCAACGCGGTGAACGACTATTTTGATAGGGATATCGATGCCGTCAACCGTCCTTATCGACCGATACCATCCGGCAGGCTGAGCGCCAGGACGGCTGTAATTCTTGCGAGTTGCCTGTTTGGGGCCGGTGTGGTCCTGGCAGCCCTCATAAACCTACCGTGCCTTGCGCTGGCTGCCTTGAACTCTGCTGTCCTTTTCACGTATTCCTTAGAGCTCAAGCGTCGCGGCCTGCCAGGTAACCTGACCATCGGTTACTTAGTAGGGTCAACGTTTTTATTCGGCGGTCTGGCGGTGGGTGAAATTTCATTAGTCGGCATCCTAGCGATCATGGCGGCTCTCTCGACGGTCGGGAGGGAGCTCATCAAGGGAATCGAGGACATGCAGGGGGATCGAAAGCTCGGGCTCAGGACTTTTCCGCTCCGCCACGGCGCGGGCAAGGCAGCCGCGCTGGCGATAGGCTTCATCGCCGCCGCCGTGGCCATCTCACCCCTACCCTACGTGCTCGGGATCTTCGGCTGGGCTTACCTCGCCCTCGTGGTCTCCTCGGTCGCTGCCTTCATCGCCGCGGCCACGATTATCATGCGGAACTGGAAGCCCGAGGCTGCTGGGCGGGCATCGCTCGCGTGCAAAATAGCGATGGGGCTGGGACTGCTCGCGTTCTTGGTAGGCGTGCTAGCCAAGCTATGGTAATGCTCGTGCGAATAATGTAATGTCGAATATTACGTCATATGCTATGAGAGGTGGCGAACGTTCGCCACTTGCGCCAGGTCAAAACAGCAGCGATGTCGAACATTCATCCAGTCGAAACCGCATCAAAATAAAAATGTCGGATATTAGTCCCGGCACTAATCAGCGCGGCCGAGTCACCTGACTTTCCTTCGAGCAATTTCTTCGACGCGGGCGATGACTTCGCGTAGTCCCATGCCAGTTCGCTCGGCTATCTGCTTCGCATCCTCGTACTCCGCGGCAAAACTGATTAGCTTACCCCGCTCCCGAGCTACCTTCACGCGCGGCTTGAATTTACGCCCAGCTAGCCTCAGGTCGACCCGCATGACCTCACGCCCGAGCGCGTAGCGGTGCACCGACGGCAGCACCCGCACCCCGAGCGTCCCGGTCTCTAACATCAGCAGTCGCGCGAGTCGTTCAGTATCCCCAGGTTTGGTGAGCACCTTGATCAAAAATCCGGGCCTTCCTTTTTTCATTAGGGTTGGGGTAGCGCTCGCATCCAGCGCCCCTTCCGCCAGCAGTTTTTCAATCGTGTAGCCGATGACCTCGCCTGAGACATCGTCGACGTTCGTCTCGAGCACCGATATCTCCTGGAGCTTGAGCCCGCGCCCACTCACCTCGCCCAAGCACACGCGTACTAAGTTCGGCGAGGGAAGTCTCCGTGCACCCGTGCCGTAGCCAACCGCATCGATGCGCATCGGGGGGTAGGCGTCGACGAACTGATCGGCGAGCGCGACCAGAAGGGCGGCGCCAGTTGGGGTGGCGAGCTCGACGTTTGTGCCCACGCCGCGGATCGGCTTTCCGTGAAGGATCTCAAGCGTCGCAGGGGCTGGCAGGGGTAGCCTCCCGTGGGCAAAAGTGGTGGTTCCCTTCCCAACTGCTACCTCGCTCGCTAGGACCACGCGCTCCAAGAACCCCAGCTCGTAGGCGGCAGTACAGCAACCCACGATGTCGGCGATTGCATCTGCAGCCCCGACCTCGTGCAGCATGAGTTGGCTGAGCGGCTTGCCGTGAACCTTGACCTCTGCGTCGGCTAACGTCTTGAGCGCATTAAAGGTCACCTCCCTGACCTGCTCAGGTAACATGAGCTTCCGGAGCCTCCCGGTAATCTCTCGGTAGGTTCGACCTCCCTCGTCCTCCGTCTCGACCTCGATGCGCGTTGCCTTGATCTCGTTCACCCGAACTCGCTTGACCCCAACCTCGATATCGCCGAAAAGTTTACCCGCCCTTAGCATCGCCTTTTTAACTTTTACCGCAGGAGCGCCCGCATCGATGAGCGCAGCGGTTAGCATGTCGCCCGAGACGCCCGCGATGCTGCAGTCGATGAACGCTAGCTTCATGCTCACTCCACACCTTGCTGGTGC
>JAGMBM010000115.1 GCA_023129675.1 Hadesarchaea archaeon
GAATGTCGGGGTGTTGTCGTCCGTTATCGTCCCATCGGGCGGAGAGCCCCACCCAGGTGCTTCAGGAGGAACCGTGTCTATCACGAATGTCCAGACAGATGATTGGTTCTCACCTAGCGCATTGATCGCAACAACTTTCCACGAATAATTATCATCAGGTAAGCTGTTCTCAAGGGTGTAGGTATTATCGGTAGACTCAAAAAGACGATTTTCAATCGGCGAGGTGAAGTCTGAGTCGTTGTCGACGAGCAAACGATGGTTATCCGCGTTCGCGCCGACGGTCCACTCGAAAGTCGGGATGTTGTCGTTCGTTATTGCTCCGTCCGTCGGCAGGTTAGGTGTCGGTTGCCCGGGTGGCGCTTGGATCGTGAGCTTGAATTTGTCGGACCATGAGCTTTGGTTGGTTGCAGCATCAACGGCACAGACACGCCAGTAGTATACACCGCTCGATGCGAAGGTATAGGTGTACGAGTTGTCCGTGAGTTCCGAGTTCTCGTGCACGTAGTAGTATGGGTCAAAGCTGATTTCATTGTCAATCTGAATGTGATAGCCTACACCTACCTCAGGCTCTGTCCACGTGAAGGTCTGGATAAGAGTGTTCTCCACGGCGTTGTTCTCGGGCGACCCAAGCGTTGGCGTCGGGGGTGCGATGGTATCGATCAGGAAGGTGCGAGTTGATGACTCATTCTCACCAAACGCGTTGACCGCGATTACCTTCCACGAGTAGTTCTCGTCCGCAAGGCCTGGTGCGGAGATGGTGTAGGTGTTATCGGTTGCTCCAAGGAGGACGTTCTCCTCGGGCGAGGTGAAGTCTGGGTCGTTGTCGACGAGCAGACGATGGCTATCCGCGTTCGCGCCGATGGTCCACTCGAAGGTAGGCGTGTTGTCGTTGGTAATCATCCCATCCGCTGGGGATTTGAGGGTTGATGCCGAGGGGGGGGCTACAGCTTCGGTTACGTGAGCTATGCACATATCTAAATCGCTCACGCTTGGATCCCCCTGTGAGGTCGCGGTAACTGTTATGTTGTCATCAGTGCTGGGCACCGCCCCTTCGGGGATCGTGACATTTAACGTTGTTGTCTTGTTCTCGCCAGGTGGGACGTCCTCGAGTTGATATTCGAAGAGCGTTGGCTCCCAGCTAGGGACGGCGTCATCGTTCACACTCAGGGAATAGTTATCCTTGACGTTGCCGGTGTTCTTGACGGTGACCGTGTAGCTGAGCGTCGCCCCTGGCAGGGCACTTTGGTAGCCCGGTGAAATCGATACCTCCATCTCATGCTTTACTTCCTCTGCGTGAGCTATGCACATGTCTAAATCGCTCACGTTCGAATCCCCCTGCGAGGTTGCGGTAACGAGGATTTTGTCCTCGGTGCAAGTCACCGCATCCTCGGGTATGGTAACGCTTAGCGTAGCCGTTTTCTTTTGACCCGCTGGAACCGAAAGCACGCTGGGCGAGAGCATCAATCCCCAGCTAGAGTTATCCGTGACGTCCAAAGTGTAGCTGTCATCGAGCGAGCCCATGTTCCATACATTTACGGCATACTCGACTGTCCCACCAGGCAGACCTTCTCGGTAGCTGGGCGAGATGGAAACTTCCACGTTTAGCATGGCCGCTAAGAAGAAGTTTCCGAAGTTGATGTTGCTCCTCGTCTCCCCCTCCGAAATCACGACCTCATGACATCCAGATGGCGGGAAGGTTTGCGTCCAGTTATCCTTCAAAACCTCGCACAAGCGGTAATTGCCCTCGACCAAGGCGAAGGTATATGCTCCGGCGCTATCGGTGTTTTTATCCGCTAGATGGTTCCATGCGTTCTCTTCGAAGCGATAAAGCCGGATGGTCCAGCCCGAAAGCTCTGGTTCATCGAGACTCCAAGCGCCGTCGCGATTCAGGTCGTTCCACTTGTAGCCCGAGATGCTCCCCACTGGGGTGGGAGGGACATTTATCGAGACACTCCCCTTTCCACTTATGTCGGCGTACGCGTGCAAGCTGGACCCGGGCCACCCGCTGGCTCCGAATGCTAGGTGGGCTTGCCAGTAAAGGCACCAGGTCAACTTCGGGGCTGGGGTCGTGAAGCTGACCAAAATGGTGTAGTAAATATCTTGGTCGCCCTTTCCATAGGTCTCGTAAAAAGGACCTGAGACGGTAACGGAGCCTGTCACCGGATTTCCATCTTCATCACCGACGCGGAAACCCCTTAGCCTGTCGACCCCGTCTTTATCGTCCAATAAATTATTGTGGTAAACGTCAAAGGTGTAGCTCGAGATCCCTTCTGGCAGATCTCTAAAAGCGAGGCGATAAGGTACCCAGTCGAGCTCCTTCCATCCGGTCAGATTTCCGGTCGACCATTTCCCCGCTGTTTTATCAAAGCCTTCGAGCTTCGTCTTGGCGTTGGGGGTCGGGGAAGCCGATGTAAGGGAAGTCCAGCCGAGAATGGGTAGCGCGGCTGACGTCAACAGCAAGGCAACTATGAAAGCGGATAGCAAGGCATTTTTATAACCCTTGGTGCCCACTCTATGCCTCCTTTCCCCCTCAGTCAGATCCACGGACCAATACTATATCAAAAAGGAAGAATTAAACGATTTGCGAACTTGAAATACTTATTAATGTTTGTAACGATTATCTTTTGTGAGGGTGAAATTTGACCATGTCGAAAGTTGACGAAGTCTTCAACCTATTTAGTAGGAGCAGGAGATGGCACAGTGCCGGGGAGATAGCTGGTTGGGTTTCACTTTCCGAAAGTGCGGTAAGAAAGATCCTGAACTTCCTAGCGAAGTTCGACCTCGTTGAGTACGATAGGAAAAAAGAAACAGCTAGGGCAGCCCTCCTTGGTCGGAAGGTCCACGTATTAAAGTGAAATATCTTTGAACTCCTTGTACTTTTTGACGAACGTGCGGCCCTTTTCAGTGATTGCCCACATCATCGGTGACCCGACCCGAATCTCTACCAAGCCTGCATTACGCATCGCGTTGAGATATCTTCTGCAGCTTTCGAAATTCAAATTAGCCCTATATACAATATGGGTCTTCCTAGCCCCGTCTCCTATCACCTCGAGCATGTCCACGAGGATGGAGATCTTATCCCTTCGTCTTTTCACACGCCCAGCCCATGCTAAGTGTTTTATTATACAGTTAAAAAGGCTTCGATAGGGCAATAATCGGTCATTTTAGCCCTCATCTTGCCACTTTCACGCTCGATTTAAGATAACCAACCAAAAATCAGTGGAGATGAAAGCTATAGTCTTTGTGCCGTTTTGTTGGGTTACATACCGAATAGGGGGTAGCTAGAGGGCCTGGCAAATTAGGAGGCTTGTGGGGGACCGAGGCTTAAACAATAAACCCAAGCCCTCTAGCTTGGTTAATACTTGCATAGTGCCTTTTCGGGGACTTCGGGGAAGGGAGTTGTTTCGCCCCATATCGAAACAATAATAAGTCACTCAAGTTTCGCAAATGCCCGAAATAAGCCACCATCTAAGTCGTTTGGGGTTCCCCTTGCTCAGCGTCGGGTTCCCTCTGCTCAGCTTGTCCGGCGCCGGCAGCCCTCCTGCCCCTCGAGCGCATTAAGGCGACAACCACTACCAAGATCACCACGACTACCACCACGATTGCCATCAAGGTTATCGGCAGTCCCCCTCCCCCTTCCTCAGCATTGACTGTGAACTGCCAAGTCTGCGACCACAAACCAACATG
>JAGMBM010000116.1 GCA_023129675.1 Hadesarchaea archaeon
CGTGGCGATTGAGCCGCCGTCCCCCGGCTCGAAAAGTGTTGGGGCTTGGATGGCAAGTCCAGCCTGAATCATTGCGGTATACCAGAGGTTCGCCGTAAATTGGACGGATGCCCGTAGCCTGTTCTCGGTAATATCCCGTATGGTATCGTTCCACAGGATGTCCTGCTCCAGAAAATCGCTTAAATTAACGCCACCTTCGGGATCCTCATCCGTAAAGTCAAAGCTCCCCTCAAGTGTTGCCATAGCCGCGTCGAAGATGTTGTCGAGCTCTTGGGGCACGTACTCGGGGATCGAGACCTCGTCCAACCGACCATCTACTCCAATCTCGTAACTCACATGCTTGCCGCCTGGGTTATAATCGGAGGTCGCGTGGAGGGGCATGGTGGCGTCTTGGGTGTAGTGGCTTACGGCGCCCATTAGCTGCGCCGCACGCTCCCAGTCCTCATCCTCTAGGCTCTGGACGAGGGTGGCAAAGTTGTCTTCCACCGCCCAGGGCAGCACGCCCTCCACGTAGTCATCCTCCCCGTGTGGGTGATCAACGTGATACCAATGCCTATACTGCTCGCGAGGGTCACTCGACTTCCATTGGTCAGGCTTAATGGAGTAATTTGAGAGGGTGGCGCGATGAACTGAAAAGAATGAGCCATCGGAAAAGACATTCACAGCTTCGTCCGCGGTGAAGCGATGAGTATCCCATGCCCAACCCCGTGTCCCTTGGGCCCCTATGATGGTGAAAACTATCGATAGCGCTATCGCGAGGGAGAGCAAAAGGACAGTCAAACTACGCTTGATGCCCCTAGCCTTCATTTTTTTTCGCCGGTCGTTTTTTTGAAAGTAGTAGTTAAACATGGAGCCGTGCGGATTAGAATCCTTCTCCAATTTTACTTCCAAACTTTTTTGCGGGTCTCCTCATCTTCAACAGATAAATGGTGATCACGAAAGCAATGACGACAATCGATATCACTATCGCCGCGATCGGCAATTCCCCTCCCGGTTGGGTCGGAACCCCCTTCTGAATGGTGAGTTCGTCAAAGACCTGGCCACCCAAACTCACGGGCCTTAGGTGAAGCGTATCATTTTCGTATACGTCGACGAGGGTGAAGTGATATCTTCCATCTGGCCCATAGGCCGTCCACCATCTCGGGGTTCCACCATAGAGGGGTGCACCCCACCCGGCGGAGACAAAGTAGATAGTGCCGTTCTCTGGCGACGGCTGGTAGTTCTCCGTAGATATGGAGAAGTTTATCGGATGTGTCCGCGTGTAGTTGTGATCATGTCCACTAAAGTAGAGGTCGACATGGTAAAAGTCAAACTCCGGGATCCAGTCC
>JAGMBM010000117.1 GCA_023129675.1 Hadesarchaea archaeon
GCGATTTTCCAGAGGTCGTCCCAATGCTCCAGTAAATCCTGTCTCAACCATTCCAGCTGGTCGTTCCAGCTTTCGCTCCCCGTCCATCTAATCTCGGCGTCGAGGGCCACTATGTGCAGGTCTGGTCCCCAGTTGAGCGAGTACCACCGTTCATTTCTAGGAAGGTTAAAAAGCATGTAGTAGTTTGAGGCGTGCGTTTCTGGATCGTAGTCAGAGGGTTGTGGGTAGACCAGCTCGTGGTTGCCAATAGCCGGTACCATCGGGATCAACCTCCCATCCTCAGCGCGTGCATATTTGTACCACGCTTCAAGCCAGTTATCCCAGGTATCTAACCCCCCCTCTTGTGTCTCCCCATTCCAGAGGAAGTCTCCAGTGAAGATAACGAAGTCCGGATCGTAACTTGCCATAAGTTGAGTAACACCATCTCTAGCTTCCGGCCAATCTGGATGGGGATGGTCAGCCCGGGCGTCCGATCGCGAGTCCCCGCCGGCAACGAATCTTATGTCTTTTTTCTCCACCGGTGCGGTCCTGAAGCTCAATTCCTCGCTCCAGCCGTAGTCTGGGTTACCGCAGATGAAGTAGTAGGTGGTGTATGGTTCCAGCCCCGTGAGTTCAACATGATGGATGTAACCATCAAACTTCGCGGTGGTCACCCCTCCCGTGCCCTCCGCGCTGTCGCTGTAAGCATCGGGTTCACCGCCACGGGATTCCGTGTCGTAACGAACCTCACCAACGTAGTCTTCATCGGTGCGCCAGCTGACGTTGATGCTATGGGCTGTATCGTCGCTCGCCCACGTGAGATATACGTAAGCTGGGGGGTCCGAAGCTTGGGCCGATGACGACGTGGATGCCAGGTTCGCCGAGGCCAAGAGCAGGACGGCTACAACTAAAAGCGGAAGCAAACCGCCGAAGTTCCTCATCGTCATTTGATCACCGCTAGCGCGAACTTTCCTTAGAGATGGTACGCCAGAGATGGCACGCCACGTAGTGACCGCCGCCAACATCCTCGAATTTCGGTTCTGTTTTACATATAGGTTTCGCGTAGGGGCACCTGGGGTGGAACCTGCACCCAGGGGGCGGGTTTATGGCGCTCGGTACTTCCCCCTTCAAAACGACACCCTTACGCGTTTGCTCTGGGTCCACGATCGGGACAACGGCAAACAATAACCGCGTGTACGGGTGCAAGGCGTTCTTGCGTAGCTCCTCCTTGTCTGCGAGTTCAACCATCTTACCCACGTACATTACCCCGATCCTATCGCTCATGTGATCAATAATTCCCAAGTCGTGAGAGATCAGAAGATAGGTGAGGTCGAACTTGCTCTGAAGCTCGTTCAATAGGTTGAGGATATGGGCTTGAACGGACACGTCAAGGGCCGAGGTCGGCTCATCCAGAACGACGAACTCTGGGTTAAGAACGAGTACCCTACCGATTGCGATCCTCTGCTGCTGCCCGCCACTGAACTCGTGCGGGTATCTGTCGAGGTGCTGGGGCTTGAGGCCGACTTCACCAAGCACCCTTAAAATTATCTCTTCTTTTTTGCCACCCTCTGCAATTTTGTGAATCTCCATCGGCCTGCTGAGTGTGGTATGGACGGTCATCCTGGGGTTTAGTGAGGACTGCGGGTGTTGGTAGATAATCCCCGCCCTTTTCCTGAGCTTCCGCAGCTCCTCTACATTATACTCTGTCAAGTTGTGACCGTCGAAATAGATCTCGCCGGCCGTGGGCCTTATGAGTCCCAATATCAGCTTCCCCACGGTTGTCTTCCCACATCCGCTCTCGCCGACTAGTCCGAAGACCTCCCCCTTTCTGATGTAAAAATTCACATCATCAACTGCGTGAACCCACTTCATTTCCCGCGCAAATATCCCTCTCTTTGTTAGAAAATATTTTTTTAGACCCTTGATCTCTATCAACTTCTCTTCAGAAGCCTTGGCCTCCCCCGGTGTGGCGGTCTCCTTGGCCTCAGCCTCTTTTATCTTCGCTTCGGGTACCTCTGAAATCATTTCTTCGCGCCTCCACCATAGAGAAAACAACGCGCCAACTGCCCCTTCTCGATCTCAGACATTTGCGGAAACTTCTTTCTGCATATGTCCATAGCGTGAGGGCACCTCGGGTGAAACTTGCACCCAGGCGGGGGAGTAATGAGACTTGGAACCATCCCAGGTATGCTTGCAAGCTTTCCCTTCTTTGTCCCCACCTTCGGAACTGCCTCAAGCAGGGCATGGGTATATGGGTGTTTTGGACTCTTGAACAATGTCTTGAGGTCGGCTTGCTCCACTATGTTCCCCGCGTACATCACGGCCACCCTATCACACATCTCAGCTATTACCCCTAGATTATGGGTGATGATCAAAATAGACATGCCCAGCTTCTGCCTTAATTCCCTCATTAAATCCAAGATTTGCGCTTGTATGGTCACATCCACCGCAGTCGTCGGCTCGTCCGCGATGAGCAGGGATGGGTTGCATGAAAGCATCATGGCAATCATCGTCCGTTGTTTCATCCCCCCGCTAAACATGTGTGGGTACTCGACAACTCTATGCTCCGGGTCGGGTATCCTCACGAGCTTAAGCATCTCTATGACCTTTCTGGGTACCTCTTCGGCGCTTATCAGGTGTTGCTCGATAACTTGGTGCAGCTCGATTGGTTCCGCTATCTGATGGCCGACGGTAAAAACAGGATCAAGCGAGGTGTGAGGATCTTGAAATATCATAGATATCTTAGTCCCCCTTATTTTTCTCATCTCCTCTTTGCTTTTCTTAAGCAGATTCTCGCCCTCGAAGATGACTTCCCCCTCAACGATCTTGCCAGGAGGACTTGGAATCAGCCTCAGTATCGACAGCGATGTGACGCTTTTCCCACAACCCGTTTCACCAACCAATCCAAAAATTTCCCCTTTTTTTATCTCGAAATCCACTCCGTCAACCGCCTTCACCACGCCCCTCTCGAGAAAGAAATGCGTTTTCAGGCCTTGTACCTTCAACAGTGGTTCTGACATCTAACCTTACTCCCTTAACCTTGGGTCAAAGGCGTCCCTCAGCGCATCTCCCAAGAAATTGAACCCCAAAACCAATACTATGATTGCTATGCCTGGGAAAATAGACCATAAAGGTGCGGGCATCGGATCTCCAAGGTACCGGCTGGACTCATTTAACATTGCCCCCCACTCAGGCTCCGGCGGCATTACCCCCAATCCCAGAAAGCTCATAGCCGAAGCCAGTAGGATCGCTGCCGGGAAAGTCATTGTCATCAACACTATCAATGGTGATATCGAGTTGGGTAGTACATAACGGGAGATTATAGTCCTATCTTTTTCCCCGATTGCCTTCGCGGCTTCGATGTATGTTTCCCCTTTAACTGCCAATGTCTGACCGCGCATGAGCCTGGCATACCCAGCCCATCCAGTTATCGCCAATGCAATTATCACTTTATAGAGGCCGGGGCCAAAAAGAGCGACGAACGCCAGCGCTATTATCAAGCCTGGCATGGCAAGCGTTGCGTCCACGAGCCTCATTATCAAGTTATCGACCCTTCCCCCCTTGTAGCCAGCCAATAGCCCAAGCGGCACACCTATCGACGCTTGTACTGCAATAAGCAAGAATCCTACCGCCAGCGCATACCTAGTTCCGTAGATGATCCTACTGAAGAGACACCTGCCCATCCAATCGGTCCCCATTAGATACTTCCAGCTCGGTCCCTGTAGCCTGTCTTCATAGTGTGGCTCTAGAGGACCGTGCGGGGCGACGAAACTCGCGAAGATTGCAGTGAAAACAACCGCCAGCACGATAGCAAAACCAACCTTCGCCCTTATGTCTCGCTTGAAATATCTGGACGCCGGAGATCGCCGTAAACCCCTTAGGTAACCACTAATTTTATTACCTAACATTTCATCCACCCTCTCCATACCTTATTTTTGGATTGAGGTAGGCATACGCGATGTCGCAGAGGAGGTTCGCGAGGACGGCCAACACCAAAAACATCAAGACACCACCTTGGATTATGAACCAGTCTTTACCCATGCCGCCTGCTGCCCCCATTCCACCTTTAACCAAGAGGGTTCCCATACCTGGCCACTTGAACACCACCTCAATTACAACTGTTCCCCCAAACAGGTAGGGAAGTCGCAAGAACAGCAAGGTCACAACTGGGATGATAGCGTTCTTTAGCGCATGCGTATAGATGACCGCTCTTTCCCGCAGTCCCTTCGCCCTCGCCGTCCTTATGTAATCTTGCCTGAGCACGTCCAGCATGCTCGACCTAGTCATTCGGGCAAGGGAGCCCGCCTGAGCCGTTCCGAGCGTGAGGGCTGGTAAGATCAGCCATTTTAGGCCATAGTACCCCTCTCCGGGCAACCATCCCAACAAGACCGCAAATATCAAAATTGCCATCATCCCCTGCCAAAAGTTGGGTATAGAGACACCGAAGAGAGCTACCCCCATGCCCGTGTAATCTGCCCATGTCTTGCGCCTGAGGGCAGCGATGACTCCCAGGAAAAGTCCCATTGCCAGCGACACCATGAAAGCAGCGCCCATAAGCACCAAAGTGTTTGGAATCTTCTCAAGCATGAGAGCTTGGACCGGTCTTTGGAATTTATGAGAGTATCCAAGGTCTCCTCTCAGCAAACCTCTAGTCATTACCCTAGGATCCTCGCCTTGGTTGGGATCAGCGGAAGGATAACCGGTTAACCATCTTATGTATTGGATGTAGACGGGCCTATGATAACCGTATTGATATCTCACGGCTTCAAGCTGCTCTGGACTTGGTTCTAGTATGCCTTGCGCCATCAACACTTGCCTGGCCGGGTCGCCCGTCAGCTGTAAAAGCATGAAAACTAGGATACTTACCACGAAAAATATGGGGATCAGCAGCAGCAGCCTTTTTATTATAAACCCGTACATGCCTCCGGGCAATCTTATGAACCGCATTTCCCCCCCATGTATCCAAAATCGCGTTGATATATTAAATTGGTGGTCAAACTAATGTTAAATTGGTGGTCAAACTAAGCGCGAGCCCTCATTCCTCTATGACGGTATCAAGATGCTTCCAGATGAAGTTGCTCAAAGGATGCAGCGTAAAACCTTTGACCCTGTCCCAATGGGCTAGGAGGAACGGGCGTTCGACTACTGGTAAATACGCCGCATCCTCCATGATCAGCCTTTGGCTCTCTTGGATGGCATAATAAGACACATCGTCATTGATATGGAACGTGTTCTCTATTACCGCATCCGTATACGCACTGCCCCACCAGAATCGGTTGGAGGCTGGAGGTACTCGAATCGTGTGCCAGTACCACCAAATCATGTCCGCGTTGTGCCAAGTCCAGCCCCCGATCCATAGGTCGTGTTGAGCATTGGCTATTATGCCTTCCATATCGTCGAAGACTCGAACCTCGATATTGAGCGTGATCCCGACCTTCGCCCACTGATCCTTCAACACCTGGGCCGTTTTCGTGTAGGGCTCGTAGTTAGTCGTGAGGAGCGTGAGCTCGAGGCCATCCGCGTAGCCAGCCTGGGCGAGCAAGCTCCTCGCCATCTCGGGGTCGTAGGGATACATGTCTTCCACCGCTGGGTTATATCCCCATATCATACTCGTAAGGGGTCCGTATGCTACCTTGCCCATGTTTTCCCAAGCGTAGAGAACCAAGTTCTCCCTGTGGGTGGCGTACAGGAGCGCCTTCCTGACGAGTAAGCCCTTCCCCTCCGGATCGTCGCTGACGGGAGAATCTTTGGCGCCCGAAGGATATGGGCGACCGCTTTCTATGCCCTGCTGTATCTCGGGTGAGAGCGTGCCGACGTGGAAGCCCATGTACGACATGGACGAGCGTGCATTTACGATAAAGATGACGTTCTCGGTCGTATTCAAATAATCGATCATCGCAGGGCGGGGAGAAAGACCAATCATCATGTCGGTCTCGCCCTTCTTGAATTTATCCTCTCGAGAGATATCGGTCGGGATGACCTCAAAGGTTATCTCCGTGAGATGCGCCGGTCCCCTATTTTGGTAGATCTCGGGCCCCCACGTGTAATCCTCGTTCCTCTCCAAAGTGAGCCTATCCTCCCGTATCCATTCTTTAACCTTGAACGGGCCCGTCCCGCAGAAATACTTCTCGCCGTAGTCCAGCCCATGTTCTTCGGCACACCTGGGACATACTATTGAGCCCGAAGTTGTGGCAAACCAGTCGTAGAGCCACCTGTCCCATTGCTTCAAATGTATCCTTACGGTATACTCATCGAGTGCCTCCGCATCCAAGACATTTTTCACAGAATCCGCGTGCGCAGACCATGGTTTCTTACATCTTCTGATACTGTATACCACGGCGTCAGCGTTGAAGGGCTCCCCGCAGTGGAACGTCACGTCCTCCCTCAGGTGATAATCTATGAAAAATCCATCGGGGTCGATCTCCCATGACTCCGCAAGCAGGGGGATATATTTCATCTCATAATCGAAGGTCATTAGGGTGTCGTGGGTAAGGGCTATGGCCTGGATTGCCCAATCGAGCTTCGTGCGGTGGATGTCCAGAGAATTGGCGTCAATGCCCTGAACCGCTCTTAACCCCACTGTTTCCAGCGGTTTTGCCTTGGGAATTAAAATGTACACTGCTGCAACCACAATCAAAAGTATAACTATTATCCTGCTCGCAGAGAGTTTAACCATACGTCGTCCCTAGACTAACTTCTGGTTTTCCTTTTCCTCTCTTTAGAATAAAGTACACCGCAGCAACCACGATGACGATCACGACGATCGCTGCTACAATTATCAACGTTGAATCTCCCGGTTTAGCTTCCGCAAGCTCCTCCTCGACCGCAACCTTGAGCTCGCCATCCGCAGTGAATAGATATGCCCAAGAACTGCCGTTCCACGCGACGTCCATTATGGTGATTTCACCCCAGTCAGGATGGGAAACTTCCTCCCCAACCATGAACTTCGCCTCGGAGGGGGGAGTCCGTCCATCTTCTCCCAGAATTCCAAACCTCTCGCTCTTCGTTAGGAAATCTTGCTCTGCATCCGTAACTTTAATGTTCAGATCTATTCTATTCCTTCCGGCTTCTATGTCTGGAACAGTCACAAATATGAAAATTTCACTATTTTCGCCGGATGCTGCCTCGACTTCCGTGGGCTTGACCTCTACGTCCCAACCGAGGGGGGGTGAGGTAATTTCCTCCACCTCAACCCGATAGGACGAGTCCTTTGTTCCTGTGTTTGTTATGGTGAGAGAGAAGAGTACCCGCACCTTATCGGCCGTTATGCTCTTCACGGGCATTCCAGTGGCGAAAGCATATTCCGAGAACCACACGTCGAACTCTGGATTTACCTCCCTCGGGTCGAGGAGGTAGATCTGGGGGAACCAATAACCATCGTGGGTCCAATTCTGCATGTCGTACAACTCATCGTCCTGGAACCTAATGGGGACCTCAAGGGCTTCCAAAAGCTCATTCGAATTCAAAGAATAGCCATAGCCTTGATAGTCGGGCTGCTCTCCTAGTAGCAATCCCCCACCTCCTCTCACCCAATTAACAATTGCCTGCTTCTCATCGTCGCTGAGCGGCGTCTTGAGCTCGGCTATTTGGAGGACGCTATAGTTCTCGAGCAGCTCGGGGGTTATCTTTCCCCCTTCCTGAACTCCGATTTCAAATCCAAGCTCTCGCAAGTCGTTGAGCCATGTCCCCACCTTATCACTGGTGTGGAAAGTCATGATAGGTTGGTTCGGATCGGTGCAGTAGTACAGGAACTTGACCCCCCTCGGATCTTTCCAGTCTATGAGCCATCGGGGCAAAAAAGGTAGATACTCGCGCAACACGCGGGGATACCAATCCACCGGCGTGGACCTCATCCAAGATATGCCGGTGGCTATTATGCGCCCTTCGCCCACTAGGGCGGCGGCTGCGGCAGGCGGGAACTCGCCCTTGCCATAGGGTGTAGGCCAAGGCTCCCTTGGAGTTAAATCTGTGCTGTAACCCGTCTCTACGCCCGTAATTATCGGGACAGCGGGTAATTCGACTATCAGAGTGGCAAGGGCCCACCCGTAAGTGATCTTCTCCGGATAAGCTATCGGGTAGGGAGGTTCATCCGTGGGAGAAATATTCACGGCCCTGAAGCGCGCGTTGTCCTCTGCCCCGGAAGCTCCCACCGCCTTCAGAGTGATCCAGTTAACCACCTTTGTCGTTAGGCTGGGTACGGTTACCTTGACCTCGACCTGCCTGCTCCCGCCGTTTTCAAGGGCTACCACGCTCGGAGTAACAGATGGCGACCATCCGAGTTCGTCCACGACCGTAAGGGTATAATCATCGCTCTTTTTTCCTATGTTTATTATCTCCAGTTGGTAGGTTAGGGTCTCCCCAACTTCTCCCATATTTATTGGGACTTCAATCCTCACGGTAACATCATAGTCTTTCACTATCCTGAGTGAGCATAGGCTATCTAGGCCTATCACTTTCTGCCCGGTCACGCTTTCGTAAGCGCTTCCAATGTCCGTCTCCGTATCCACATCGATGATGGGCTGATAAATTTGTCCTCCCCACTTATTAGTACCGTCCTGTACTTGGTCATCCTGAAAGCGAATGTCGAGGTCGAGTGCTTCAAGGATCTTGTTATGCACCTTAGAGAAGCTGTAACCACCATAATCGGCCTGATCCATTATGAGCAGGCCCCCTCCTCCACTCACAAAGCTGACTATCGCCTGAACATCCGCATCTGGGAGGAGGGATGGATCGCCTCCCGTCTTGGGGGCGCCGAGCTGCATCTGTGGGATGACCAAGATATCATAGGCCGCGAGGTTCTCTATATCTTGATAGGCCCGATCGTCCGTGCCGATGCTATATCCCTTGGCCTGTAGGTTGTCGAGAAGGTTCCTACAACCAGAGGCGGTGGTGTAGACGCTATAACCTTCGTACCAGAGCACGCTTCTTGCTCCGCTTTTCATCCATTGGAATGTTGCATCTAGCAGCTCATCGAAATAGGGATATGGATTCGTGGGCTCGTTCCAGTTTCCATCTCTACAGGCCCCAGCAGTTCCTGCAGCGACGATTGCACCGTTGTCAACTTTGGCGGCAATCATCACCGGTGGAAAACCCTCGTATTCCTTTAAGGGAGGATCACCTTCCAAATTCTTATTGAACGCCGTGCCCTTCCCAGAGGCGATAACTATTGGACCTTCTTCTTGGGCGTTAAGGGGGATCGTTAAAGCTAGTGATAAAAATATCGAAGATACTGCCGCCACCACCAAAACTCTATTTGCAGGCAAGTTATAGCCTCCGCCATTTTTACGTGAAACGTGGCTTATTAAAGGGTTTTGGTTGGCGAAATTGGAAGCGAACTCGAATATTGCCCCACGAAAGATAGACAGGGGACGCTCGTGGCGGTTCGCAATCTGTCTACGGTTACCTTCGTCAAATGGTTTTATTAGGAGGGAAAGTAATCAAATGGAGGCAAATCGTTGAAGGAAAAAGGAGTTAGCTTAACGATTGCGATGGTGATTGCAGCAATCATAACAATAGCAGCCATCTGTGGCTATTACCTTGTGGCTGCAAGCTCAGAAAAACATGCGGTTATTGAAACACAGGTATAGTGGATAGCGAGTGACCCACATATAGGTTTCCACCGGGCAAACCCCTTGAACAACTTAGAAGTGGCGATAGAGGACGTCAACGACCTCGGTATAGCCGATTATGCGATTCTATTGGGAGACGTGATCCATGAGACTACGGAATATAGGGAGAATTTCTTCCAGTTGATGAGTAGGTTGGAAGTTGAGAACTGGTACTACGTTCTCGGGAATCATGACTTTGAGAACCCCCCTTGGGAAGAAAACTTGCTGCCACCAGTGGACATGACATTGGATGTCATGGGGGTGAAGTGGATCTTGATCTCAGACCACGCGGGCGATTTTGGTGGGACCATGCCAGAAAATTCAAAGGGATGGTTCGAAAATCAAATACTCTTCTCCGACAAGCCCGTATTCGTGTTTTCGCATCAACCGCCTAGTCAATGGAAAGTTTGGGATAAACTTGAAGGGTTCATTAAGGGGTCGAAATTGCAGGCATGGTTCTATGGCCATGTTCACAACTGGAGCGCTGGCTGGTTTGAAGACCAAGTCCTCGTTTTCTCCGATTGTTCCCTCGACTGGGCAAACAACTACATGGGCGTGTTCATGTATCTAGAGCGAAGGAATGACACCGTTAACGTAACGTTGAGATTCAGGGACCACAAAGACCACGAGTGGATTGAAACACCACTGATGGGAGAATATGTAGAAAACATAAGCTTCATCGTCAAAGTTGCTTGAGGCGACATCCGATAGCAGGTGAAGCTACTTTTATTACCCTCAAAGAGATTGTAGACGCTTTTTTATCCTCAACTTTAAACCTTTACGACTTGAAGTAAGAAGAGAAGGATACATCTGAACGTACACACAAAAATCTTGGTGCTAGCTATTGTAGGAATTTGCGTATGCATCGGAGTTGTCGTGCTACATTCTATCGGAGGGAAAGTACTACCCGCGATTGCGAACTACGGAACGTACAACGTCACAACCACCACAGCAACCATTTGGGCCGATTACGACGCTGGATCTTGGTCACCCGTAAAGATCAGATTTGAATATAGGGAAAATTCTTCAGAAATATGGCAGTATACAAATTGGCGCGAGGTGTCGGGCTCCGGGAGGTTAAGCAAAACTATCGGTGGCTTAAGCCCCAATACCTGTTATGAATTTAGAGCTGTTCTGGGGTATGATTCCAACACTCTCCCGAATAGCGCCAAAAGGTTTGGAACGCAGGCGATACTCCCAATAATCGGGACCATAGAAGCTACTGACGTGGACGAAACTTCGGCGACGCTTACTGCGAGTTACGATTGCGGCTCTTATTCAGAGATCGGTATCCGATTTTCATACAAAGAAATCGGAGGCAAGAGTGAAAATACAGGGTGGAGAACTGTTTCTGGGACGGGTATATTCTCTCAAAATATTTACAATTTAAATCCCGGTATGGTATACCAAATCCGAACGGAGACAAAGTACGACAATGCTTTCCACTTGAGCGATGCAAGGGCCCTCCAAACGCTCCAACTACCCGGAAGACCGGCGGTCCCGAATTATGCGGCCATTGGAGACGTTACAGCTGTGTTGGATGGCGATACGATCCACGTTTCGCTGACCTGGGTTGATAAGTCCGCGACTGGTGTTAAGGCGGGGAGCGGTGAGGCGGTGAGATTCGCAGGGGGGATAGACGCCCCGGAAATCGCGGAGGAGGGGGGTGAAGAGGCTAAAGAATTCGTCTACAATCTGTGCCCTCCAGGAACCGAGGTCCTGCTCGATCTCGATAGTGCCACCTATGGACCCATGCCTTACCGGGATTTACACGGAAGGCTCCTTTCCGTGATCTATGTTAGAAGGGACATCGCTTGGGTAAACGTCAATGCTGAGGAGCTTAGGTGGGGGCTAGAGGCCTATCCAAGAAACAACTGGCTCGCGTACATCGGCTACGGCTCAGAATTCGATCCATACGAGTGGCTAGCTGATAACTATCCGTATGTGCTCTGACTTGAAAGCTTCTTTCATTTTCAACCCCAGTTGGAACCGGATCTGCTTTGTTTACCGTCGATTTTTGACAGCGAGATCAACAACTTCACTGCTGGCCGGTTTTCGGATCCCTGAAGATATCGAGGGTTCTTTATTAGTAGTATTACCTCATTGTATTAGAACCATCGAGGCGCTTAAGGAAGGGGAGGAATTTATTTGAACGTCGTGATGAGAAATAAGAAAATCCTCGTGCTTATTGTAGCAAGCATCTCCGTTGGCGCAGGATTTGTCATACTCCACTTTGTGAGGGGAGAGGTCGCGATTAACAACTTAAAAGCACTTCGCATCACGGCCCCAAGTGCAAGTTAAAGTTGCCTAAGGTGAGGAGATTGAAAATATCGCTTTTTTCCTCGTTGATGCTCGCAACACTACTCGTTCTTGGAACAACAACACTTGCTTCATCGGACCCGGCCGAAGACGAGCCGATTTACGTGTACCTAACGTGGATATCTGATCCTGCCCACACGATAAACGTCAACTGGCGCACTGATGGAAACTACGTTGGTGAGGTTCATTACGATACCGAGTCCCGGGGCGGTGCCCCCGGAGCTTATAGCTCTACTACCGAGGGCACGGGAGGGGTAACCACCTCGAAGTTCGAAGGCTACATCCACCACATCGAGCTGACCGAACTCGAGCCGGACACCACATACTTCTTCATCTGCGGTAACCCAGACTACGGCTGGAGCGAGGAATTGAGTTTTAGGACCGCGCCGGTGGAGAGAAAAAATATAAGATTTGTCGTGGGGGGAGATTCCCGCTGGGACGCTCGCTATTCGTATCCGCAATGGCCAAGCGCCCGTGATAACATTTCTAAGCTAATGGCGAGCTATAACCCGGACTTCGTGATTTTCATCGGCGATTACCTCTGGAGTGGCGAATACGAGGAACAAAATCTCTTCGGCTATACGCTCGATACCTACCCAGATACGTGGGACAACTGGTTAGGGGCGGCGTTCAAATACTGGCGCAATAGCGACAACAGGCTGATTCCGATGATCCCGGTTATCGGCAACCACGAGATCGTCTTCCCAGAACCATCAGATTACGATCCCAAGTTGCACGCTTCAAATTATTACATGCTGTTCGTGCCTTCGGGAAGTAAGGCGTATTATTCGCTCAACTGGGGGCCAGATCTCCATATCACAATTCTGGACAGCGAGATCCGGTGGACAGGGAGCGACAGCTGGAACGAGCAGCTGGAGTGGTTGAGGCAGGATCTACTAGAGCATTGGGACAACCTCTGGAAGATCGCCGCAGACCATCGGCCGGTCTTAGATGACCCGGGCCTTCAACGCGAGTGGACCCTGGAATTTGATATTTCTCATTTGGACCTGATGTTTTCTGGCCACGAGCACTATTACGAGCGATCTCATCCGATAAATCTACTACAGAACCAAAACTCTCTTTCATCGGAAAGCTACGAGTCACCGGAAAATGGAACCATTTATGTAGTCAGTGGCGGATGGGGCGCGCCAAATTATGATGCTTTCCCGCACTGGTATTCGACTCGCGGACCGATAAAGGATTACCACTTCACCGTGGTGGATATTTACGAGAATGGCGCGCTTCATTTCAAGGCTGTGAATTTTAATGGCGAAGTTATCGACGAATTTACCATTCAGAAGGGTGTTCAGCCCCAGCCGGAAAGTGGGGGAGGAGTACCGATCGCTCCGGTGGTAGCTATCGTAATTATGCTCTGTGCGATAGTTGCTTTCTTATATCTCCGAAGTATCAAAGGTCAATCGGGACGGTCAAACGTATCCGAAAGTATGAGGGATTGATTTGAACGTCGGGAGGATAAAAATCCCAGCGCTTGTCATATATTGTATCTGTGTTTTCGCCGGAGTTGTTGCATTAGCCCTTATAAGTGGACATCCAAGTGAGGGGGGACTGTTTGAGAACGTTGAAGCGCTTTACATCACCGCCTCCGATGCAACCCTCAAGGCCGAATATTATCAAATTGAAAATCAATGGTCAGACGTAAAAATCACGTTCGAATTTAAAGAGGATTCTTCCGACGTGTGGAATTACACCGATTGGCAAGAGATATCGGAGAATGTGGAGAACGGGACGCTCTACAAGGAGATCGGCAATCTAACCCCCAGCACTCGCTATGAATTCAAGGCCATCTTGCAGCACGATTCGGAGGTGATTTCTAGTCCGATTTACTTGTTTGAAACATATGCCATACCCCTAGCCTACGAGGCTTCTGGAATCATAGATTACACAGTGGATGGGGACACTCTCCAAGTTAACCTGACTTGGGTCAACCTGTCCACAACAGGAGTTTACACCGGGAGCGGTCAAAAGGTGAGGTTTTCAGGAGGGATAGACGCTCCTGAAATGGACATGGAAGGTGGCGAAGAGGCAAAAAATTTCGCGCGCGGCGTTTGTCCATTGGGGGTCGAAGTTTTCTTAGACCTTGACAACTTATCCGATAGGCCCTACCATGATAGCCTCGGAAGGTTGCTCGGCGTAGTTTACGTAAAGAAGAATGGCAAGTGGGTCAACGTGAACGCCGAGCTGCTTAGGTGGGGGCAGGAAGCATATCCAAATCACGATTGGCTTAAGTACAGATATTACAGGTCAGAGTTCAACCCAGATGAATGGCTTGAAAACGATTATCCGTACATGCTCTGACTGTGACAATAGCTATCAACTCAACGAATAAGGTTGAATGTTTGGCAATGTTGGGGGAGTTCCGTGTTTAATAGGAACATCGTCGCGCTCGTCGTCGTTGTGGTCGTGGCATCAGCAGCTGCTAGCTATCTGGTGTTTACTCCCTCTTCCGGAGAGGGGATCGAGGTTGTGGAAGTAACTGAAACGGCGCCCTCATTTCATGGTTGGATGACGAATAACCCAGATATAAAAGATACGGGTGAAGTCTGGTTAGAACTGATCAATAACGCTCAAAATACAATTGACATCGAAGCTTATTATCTCAACTCTGTAAGTCCTCCGATGACTCTTGACAACATATATGACGCTCTGATTAACGCCGCCGAAAATCGGGAGGTGAAGGTAAGAATCCTGACAGACGGCGGTCAGATCGATAGGGAAATGGTTGGTGAGCTGAGGCAATACAAAAATATAAATGTGTTGCCTTGGCACGGCGGGGGAGTTCTACATTCGAAATACATGATAGTCGATGAAGTCGTTTCCGTCGGGAGCACTAACTTGTCTCCTCCTGCCATGGACACCCGTGGGAACGGTAATCGTGAGATAAACTTGACGCTTCGTGGTGAAGAGATTGCCGAAACCTACACCCATATCTTCGAAACGGGTTGGACGCGAGCTGGCGGCGAGTCAACGGGGGCTGAGTATAGCTGGGAGGAAAATTGGTTGATCCCGGTTGCCGATGGTACTGGAAGCCCGCAGGTGATCAGCTCAATAGAGGCTTTCAAGAAACTCTTCGATTGGGCGGAGAGCGAGGTTTACGTTTACGAGTATATCTATGCCGGAGCCCCCCACGAACTTAAGAATGCGATTTTTGGTGCCCTTGAACGCGGCGTGAAGGTAGAAGTTCTAGTTGATAAACATTCAGAGGCATATTGGCCAGGGGCCCTAAGGGAACTCGCGAGAAACGGAGCGGGCGTCAGTGTAATCGACCACCCGCGCGCTGCACACCCCAAACTCATCATATCTGACGACGACTGGGCCTATATCGGGAGTTCCAACATACACCCCACATGGATGCTCGAGGGAAGGGAGGTTGGTGTGCTGGTGAACTCCAAGGAGATGGTCGCTGTCCTACTGGAAATATTTGTAACGGACTGGATGTATTCCAGATACCTCCAGCCGTAGGTCAAACAATCTTAGAAAAAACCCTTGGAGATTCCACATGCTAAATAAAAACTACTTTTCTCAGGTCGATGATGAGGGGCTTCAACCCGGCCTTCTCGAGTTCGCGTTTGACCTCTTCAGATTTCTCCGGCCCGATCGACGACCCGGCACTTTTCCGGTGACCTCCGCCGCCAAACCGCGCCATGATCTCTGACGCGTCTATTTTATCGAAATCCGCTCGGACGTTTAACCAACACCCACCTCCGTAGAAGACCGCGCACGCTTTGGCGGCCCTCTCTCGGTAGAGGGAGAAGACGATGTGGCCGGACACGGTTGAGCTATTCATCTCACCGGGCGGCATGATGATTATCGCGGCATCGGATTTTTGCTCCTTCACCTTTTTCGATATCATTTGGACGGCTTCTCCGGCCTTCCTCCTCAAGTTTCTTGTGTATGAAAGCTCATCCTCGAATTTTCTCCTCACGGAAGCCACCCCCTCGAGGGCCAAAGTCCTCGCGAGTTCCCGAAATCGCTCGATTGTCGAGATTGCCTTCACCGCGTCGTTCACGTCCCAGGCTGGGTCGTAACCCTCCACCATTCCCGTGGGTGGTTCGGTGAGGTAGCTCACGGAATCTGCTCTATCGGCGATCTGGACCAGCTTGTCCCCCTCCATCCCGAGGTGACCGGCCAGCAGGCTTGCCGCGCTCTTCGCTTCCGGATCGTAGATTTTCTCCTTGGATTCACCCTCTTGGACCGGGTTGCTGTGGTGGTCTATCCAGACGCGCGTCTTAATCAGCTTTGGGAGAGGCAAGTCCACGACTATGTCGTACTCCCCGCTTAACTCTGCCCTGTAGTTTCCGATCTCGACGGTTGCATTCGGAAATCGTTTGAGAATTAGCGCAGCGCAGACCACGCCATCGACGTCCTCGCCGTGCGTCAAAACTTTTATTTCCCTTTGGCTCATTCCATCCCAATCTTTTTTGCCCGACTGAGATTTAATGTTTCCCATTTGTTCGGTTTGTTTGGTAAGGAAGTTAAATATTTTTTTGAAGTTGCGCGAACAGTACAATCCCAAGCAAATCGGCGCCCCACGCTTGTAAGGTTTCACAAAATTGGGCTACGCACCGAGTTCGCGCGCTATCTGCTCGAGCGTCGTCGTGAACTTCTCGATCTCCTGCTCAAGGTTGTAGTAGTGCACCGATGCTCGCACAGTGCCCTCCACGCCTAGATGACGCATGGTTGGTTGAGCGCAGTGGTGCCCCGAGCGAACTGCTATGCGAGCGA
>JAGMBM010000118.1 GCA_023129675.1 Hadesarchaea archaeon
AATCATGCAAGCCGCGAATGGACTCGATATCGGACCCATGGGGTTGGGCGGACGGACGACAGTGCTAGGCGTGCACGTGGAGAAAGCCGCCTGCCACACCGCGAGCCTTCCCGTCGCTGTTGCGCTCCAGTGTTGGGCTGCCAGACGAGCTCGTGCTAGGCTCATCAACGGCCGCCTGCAGGTGGAGGTGCCCCGATGATCAATCCCCCTGTCCTGACTCCCCGGTCCGGACACTCCGGTCCGAAATCGACCAACCTAAGCCCACCACTCAGCCCGATGGATGTCAAAAAACTGCGCGTCGGCGAACTCGTAAAAATAAACGGGCAAATCGTGACAGCACGCGATAGGGCTTACGTCAGAGCGCTTGAACTCCTCCGTGCCGGTAAGCGTCTGCCCCTCGACCTCCGTGGTGCCGTTATCTATCACTGCGGCCCCATCGTCAGAAAGACCCCTCGCAGCTGGCAAATTTTATCGGCGGGGCCAACGACGAGCGCCCGCCTCGACCGAATGCAGGCGGAATTTACCAGACGAACCGGCGTGAGGGCGCTTATAGGCAAGGGGGGGATTGACGAAGAGGTTGCCGTGGAGCTGGCTCGACTCAGCTGCGTCTATCTAGCTTTCACGGGTGGTGCGGCGGTGCTCGCTGCCCAAGCGATCGAAAAGGTCGAAAGGGTGTTATGGCGGGACCTAGGTGCGGCGGAGGCATTATGGGTATTGCAAGTTCGAGACTTTGGACCGCTCGTGGTGGCTATTGACACAAAAGGAAACAATCTTTACTTGCACAAAAAACAATAGAAAAAAAAACAAAAAAGCCAAGGGGAGTGTTGGCGTTTTCCCCTTAGCGCTTCCGGAATATCGCAATCGCAGCTAGTATCAACGCGACTATCACGATGATAATCGCGTAAGTGGCCCATGGCGTGACCGTACGTGTTATCGTTACCGTCTTCACCGTGCTCCAGTTGCCCGCCACATCCTGAGCGCTCACCGAGATTGTGTTCGTCCCCTCGACCAGCTCAACTGCTCGGGTCAGCTTACCGACGTCCGAGAGCACGTTGGTTGCCGTGAGGGGTGCAGTCAGCGAGGTCGCGTCGATGCGTACCGTGAGTTCCGAATACTCCTCCCAGGTATCCTTGGTGACGGTCGCCTCCAAGATGATGCTCATCGCGTCCGTCGAGAGGCCGGACTCTGGGGCCGTTATCGCCACCGTCGGCTCGCTCCCGTCCACCAGGAGGTAGCCGTAGAGCACCTTAGAGCCTTCGTTACCTGCCTTGTCGACCGCTCTGAACTCGATCTTGGTGGTGGTTCCTGGCGTGGGCGCGACGATGACACTCCAAGCTCCGGTGGTGGCATCCGCAGTTGTCTCTAAAGCAGTTTGCTCGGCGCCGTTGAAGTAGACCTTGATCTTCGCTCCTGCCTCTGCTGTGCCGGTGACGGTGCGCGAAGCGGTCTTGATTACCAATGGATTGTCAATGTCCACCGAGATTGCGGTGAGCGATGGTGTACCTGGCGCTGTGACGTCAATCTTGAACCTGGAGTGCGTGTTGTCCTTCTGGAGGTTGTCGCCCGCTTGCACAAAAATGTTGAACCACATCTCGCTCGGTAGTTCGTTGTCCAAAGGCCACTGGTTTTCCAAAGTAAATGACTTGAATGGATCGCTCGTTGGAAATGTTTTTGGCATCAGCGTAGCTAGCACGGCATTGTCGTTGTCCCGTCGTAGCTGAACTGTGTATCCTGAGTTGTCGGCAAAAGCGTAGGGGGTAGCATTCTCGACACCCAGCGTGGCGTCGGCTATGGTCAGGCTGATCAACGGCGTGTTGTCAGTGATAATTGCCCCGTCCGCTGGCGAGGTTATGCTGATGCTGGGCTTCGTCGCGTCGAGGGTGACGTTCTCGTTGTCCTCCATGCCCACATTGCCGGCTTTATCGATGTACTGGATACCTATCTCTTGGATCCCTTCGCTCAACGTTATCGTCTTGCTGTAGTAGCCCGATGCTGGGGTGATAATGTCCGAGACCGTGGTTCCAACGCGGATCTTGACGGTCATATCTTTCTGAACCACCAAAGATCCCGCGAAGTTGTCCTGAGCGATATTCTCGATGAACCAATTGGCCTGTTTTGTCTGTATTCCCGGAGCAAGGGTAGTGGCCGCGTCGGTTGGGAATCCTGTGATTTGCGTGACGTTTGGCGTGGGCGGCTTCAATCTGTCCACGCCGAATGTACCTGTGTTATCAACGCCGGCGTTGCCGACCAAGTCCTCGAACTGCGAGCCTATGACGTAAATCGTTGCTGTGCCATCGCGCTGCGTGTTGTCGCCCGTCGTATAGGTGCCAGTCCAAACCCTGTTTTCGGCGTCCGGAGTCATTGTTATCTGGGTGTTCTCGGGAGCGTTGTTCTCGGCCACCATCACGTTCTCAAGCTTTGCGAGTTTCTCGCTTGCCGTAAGTGTGATAGTCACATCTAGGTTCTCCCCGATCCACGAGGGAGACGCAACTATGGTCACAGTTGGCGAGGCATTGTCGATTGTCAGGGTGATTTCTTTTTGAGCACTCAGGCCCGTAGTATCGGTTGTCTTCACGTATATCGTGTAATCTCCGCCAGCAGAGGGTGTTGTCACTGCGAACGGGAAGGCGAGCGACGCACCGCTTGCGATCCCCACGTTGTTTTCCCATTCCACGTAGGTGCCAGGTGGGGCAGTGCTAGAAGCAGCGACGGACTGACTCCAATTTATCGGATCATTTTCCGTTGCGGTTGCAGTAGCTGGGGTCATCTTCACGTTCTCGTCTACCGCCCTGACGACCTTTGTGTTATCCCACACGTCCACAGTAGCAGCCACTGCCAGCTTGAGAACCGTGCCTGCTGGGTAAATGATGTTTTCTGTAATCGCTGAGTCCACAACTAAGACATTGTCGTTAGCGCTGACCGTATATATCGTGTTTGTGGTCGCCCCCGCAAGTGCCACAAAAATCCGGCCAATGTTATCAGCTTCTGGATTAATCGTGTTGTCGGCGTTAAGGGTTGCGACCCTTTCCTCCTGCATCCTAATCTCGGTATCGGCACCAAGGCTAGCGGTAGTCGCACTAACTAGAGCGACTAGGGTGTTTTCCGGTAACCTGACCATGTTGTCGGTGCCTCGCACTACCCGCGTTTCGGTCAGAAGCCTAGCCGTGCCATACGCGGAGTTCAGAGTTATCTGTATGTCTGCAGCCACGTTTTCGTTTTCTGCAGCAGCGATACTGTTCTCGAAGTCCCCCACAGCCGTCACGCTACCGGTACCGATATCCTTGACGAAGTTTTCAATCTTGGCACTAAGGTTTTCGTTAAGTACCCCAGTTACGGCCGTCACGGGCACCCAGCGGATTGTGGTCCCCTTTGGGATGATCACGGGGGTACCTCCTGGGGCCTTTAAAGTGGCGCCAACGTCCAGCTCTATAAGCGTCCCCGCTTTGAGCGTTACGACATTGTCCTCTAGGGTCACTTCATTATCCTTGGGTATCTTCATTACCGGTGCAAAGGCCGTGAACCCAGAGGGAACGACTATCCAGACGTTGTCGATCACATCGGGGCCCGCATTCTGAACTGTTATGGTACGCACCATCGTTGTGTTGGCCTTAACCGTGTCATCATCAATGCTTACCGTTGTGGTATGGGTTGCGCTAACGTTAGTTGTCGATATCGCAAATGCCATTGAAGTTATCATTAAGACTGCGATCACTATTGCTAATTTCTCTTTCACCTATCCAACTCCTTTTTTATTGCGAGCTGAACTCTTCAATGGCCCCTATTTAAGAGTTTCGAGCCTTAAAAATCCCCCAACCTCAAAGAAAAAGCTTTAAATAGCTCTGATGATTACGTTGAACGTTAATGTTAACTTCGACGATTGACGTGGCACATCAGTACGTTATGATGACCTGTTTTCAACTTATGTGTACTTTGGATTGATTATCTAGAGAAAAGGTGGGTCATAGTTGGGAACACCGTCGACCAAACCCCCAACGTGGACTATATCATTCGCTCCGCTTATTTCAACCTTACGGGCTTGATCAGAGATTTTATGGCTTGATTATCTCCTGCCCCTCGACCATCCCTCGGCGCTCTTCGCCCTGGGTCCGTCCATGTGTTTCGCGGCCTCGCTCATCGTTAGCTCTGCTACGAGTTTTTTCATCCTGCTCAAAAATTCATCCGCAATTCCTATATTCACCTCAGCCCGCTCCTTGGAATATTCGAGCCGATATTCGGCATCTTCCCTCGACTCCATGCACGCTTCAAAATCGAGGGTGTACTTCGCCTCCAATTTGCCCTGTTTCTCGAGCTCCCTCAAGACGGCGCTTATCGCGAAGTGTGCCTTCTCCTGATAACCTAACGAATAGAGAACTGCCCTTGCGGCGTGAAATATTGAGTAGTAGCTCTTCACCGTCGCCCATTTCGCATCCCCCCGCTTCAGATCGTGACGCGCTGCCCCCAAGTCGTATTTCGCGCCGGCCAGCTCCTTTCGGACGAGCTCCTGATCTACCTCGACCCGCCTGAGAAAACCCTTCTCCACACATTCCTTGACGTCCATCACACCAACCTGATTTTGTCCCGCTCCACCCTCTCGAAAAATGCCGGGTCTTTTTTGACCATCTGGCTCCATTCGAACTTGGAGAAAACCTGTGGCCTCACCCTTCTCCCAACCTTCCTAGAAAACAACTGCACGCGCCTCGCGACCTCCCGCGGCTTCGCCTTGCCGAGAATCAGCAGGTCCACATCGCTACCCTCCACATCCTCTCCTCTTGCAACTGAACCATAGAGATAGACTTCGACATCGAGCTCTCCGAGCTCCCCCGCTAAGGGGAGAAATGCGCTGACGTTTATCAAGATCCGCAGGTGTTTCACAAACGGGTCCCCGCTTTTCAGGCTGTAAATGCGTAGCCGCCCACGCGTATTTTTGGTGAGGATGCCCATTTTAACGAATTTGTTCAACCAGTTGATGAGGCCAGCTTTGGCAGCTTTGGTCCCCTCCTGAATCTCTTTGAGATAGAATTCGCGTGAGGGGTTATCGATGAAAAATCTCAAGATTGCAGCAGGCGTTTTTTTCATTAGTCCAAACATTTGAACCACTTAGTTCAGTTTTTTAGTATAAGTCTATTTATTAATACTTTTTGGTTCAAAAAATTGTACCTATCGCTTCCTCGCCCGTCTGCGCTTTTGTCCAAGACGCCGCCTTCGCCTCCCGGCGTGCAACCGCCCCCTCAAAAACACCCACGCAACTC
>JAGMBM010000119.1 GCA_023129675.1 Hadesarchaea archaeon
GAGCGATTTGGGACGCCCCTATACGTGGTCGACGAGCAGCGCGTGCGTGAGAACTACCAGCGGTTTTACCGTGCCTTCGCCGAGCGATGGCCGAGCGTACTTGTCTGCTACGCCCTCAAAGCGAACTTCAACTTGGCGATATGTAAGATTCTCCAAGGGGAGGGCGCCGGAGCCGATGTCAGCTCGGAAAACGAACTTAGGAATGCTCTTGGAGTGGGAATTCCGGGAAATCGCATAGTCTTCAACGGCAACTACAAATCGCTCCCGGAGCTCGAGCTGGCCGTAACCAACGATGTCCTGATAAACGTCGACAGCCTCCAGGAACTCGATGCCATTGAGGGATTGGCCTCCCGCTTGGGTAAGAGAGCGCGGATTGGGCTTAGGGTGAACCCCGACGTAAAAACGCCGACTCACCCTTACATAGCCACCGGGCTGCGGGATAGCAAGTTCGGCTTCGACGTCGCGAGCGGGCAGGCGCTCGAGGCCTACAAGTTAGCCTCACGAATGCGAAACGTCGAGGTAGTTGGTATCCACTCTCACATAGGGTCTCAGATCCTGGATGTGGGACCCTTCGAGGAGGAGGCTAAGAAGCTCATGGCACTCGTCGCGGAGGTCAAGGAGAAGCTAAACATTAACCTCCAATTAGTTGATCTGGGGGGTGGCATTGGGATACCATACAAGCCAGATGACCCCGAACTTAAACCCGAAGAGGTCGCGGAACACGTCGTATCGGTGGTCAAGCGGGTGGTCGAAGAAAAGAATCTTACTAGCCCTACGCTTGTCCTCGAGCCGGGGCGATACATCGTCGCTGACTCCGGTGTGCTGCTGGCCCGTGTAGGGTACACTAAAAAGCGGCCGGACATGCCGACTTGGATAGCGGTCGACGCAGGAATGAACGCACTGATCAGACCGGCCCTCTACGGCGCGTACCACCACATCGAGCTCGCGAACAAAATCCGAGAAAAAAATGAGCAACTCGTCAATGTCGCTGGGCCCCTCTGCGAGTCCGGTGACTTCTTGGGCAAGGAGCGAAGGCTACCCGCTGCCGAACCCGGAGACCTCGCCGTGATTTTCGATGTCGGGGCTTACTGTTTGGCTATGTCGAGCCAGCATACAGCGCAGCCCCGTCCCGCGATGGTCTTGGTAAATCGTGGCAAGGCCGAGATCATCAGAAAGAGGGAAAGCTATGAGGACCTAACGCGTCTCGACCAAATTCCCGGGTGGCTGAAGTGAAGCGAATCGTCGTGAAATTTGGCGGGATGAGCGTAGCCGATGGCGAGCGTGTGCGCTTGGGGGCGGAGGCTGTTCATCGGGAGTACCGAAAGGGCACCCAAGTTGCGGTGGTGGTGTCGGCGATGGGGCACGCTACAGACGAGTTGATCCAAGCGGCAAAAACGAGCACGGGGGGCAAGATAAGCGCGCGAGAGCTCGACGAGATCGCGGCGATGGGCGAGCGAACGAGCGCCCGGATCTTCGCCTCCGCGCTGCGCAATCTCGGGGCACAAGCTAGACACATCGACCCAGGAGAGAAGGAGTGGCCAGTGGTGACCGACAGCAACTTCGGTTTGGCAAACATCGACCTAGCTGAAACGAGGCGACTGACCCAGCGATACATTCTCCCCCTCCTCAAAAAGCGCGTGATTCCCGTGATATGTGGATTCTTGGGAAAGGATCGGCGGGGGAACATAACGACGGTCGGGCGAGGGGGGAGCGATATAACGGGGTTCCTCATGGGAAAGTGTCTGGATGCTGACGAGGTCATCATCATCACCGATGCCGAGGGAGTGATGAGTGCAGACCCCAATAAACTCAAGGAAGCTCGCCTCCTCGGACGCATCTCGGTCGAGGAGATGCGGGACCTAGCACGTTTTGGGGCACAGGTAATGCACCCGCGGGCGATGAATTACAAGAACCCCAACATAAACGCCAAGGTTATACACTTCCGCCACGGCAATTTAT
>JAGMBM010000012.1 GCA_023129675.1 Hadesarchaea archaeon
GCCACCTCGTCCGGCTTTAACGGACGTGTGAACTTGACGTTGAAGGAGACGTTATATGTGTAAAGACATCTCGCGAGAATCGCTGCTCCGGCTATCCCGTCTGCATCCGTGTGGGAAATGATCTTGGCGCGGGTATCGCCGCCCAGCCTCGGCTTGAGGAATGAAACTACCTCCTCGGCTGCTTGCTGGAACCTCCGGATCTCAGCACGACCCATGCTAGAATCTCCCGTAAATTTATGGCTTTCTTTTAGCCTATCACAATCGGGGCTATTAACGCTTGCCACGGGTTGTTACAAAAAATGAGAGAAATCTGTTGTCTTATGCGCGCACCAAAAGAGCCGCCCGCTCGCGGTCGTACCGCCATTTGGGTGGCAAAACCCCTTTTTGCCTGTAGTACTTGGCCAGCTTGTTGATCTCGGCTTCGATCACCTCCAGCGCGCGCTTGCTCCCGAAATCCTTCGGGTTGCGGTCGAGGTGGCTGTACAGGTCAACCGCCTTACGAATTTTGTTTATGAGATTCTCGGGCAACTCGGGTTTTATGTCGTTGGCATCCAATATCTGCTTCACACTCTTCCCCGTCGCCTCCTTGATGCTGGGGACCGCGTGTTGGTCACGCAGGATTATGCCTATTCGGCTCGGGGGGGTGTCCTCCTTCGCAAGCTTCACCACGAGATCCTCCACCTCGCGCGAAGATAGCTCGCTTATCCTTGCGCCCGCACGTTTCCTTCGCTCGTTCGCCATTCGTTCACCCACTGACCTTCTACTTTTGTTTATACCATCTGAAAAATGCTTCGATTGCCCGAGCTCGATGGGAAAGGCGATTCTTCTCGCCTGTCGACATCTCGGCGAACGTTCGCCCATCTCCCTCGCTCGGCACGAAAATCGTGTCGAATGCAAATCCGCGCGTGCCTTTGGCCTTAAGCGCGATGGTCCCCTCGACCTTCCCCATGAAGACTTCTGGCCTCTTACTAGGTTCACAGTACCCCACGGCTGACCTGAACTCCGCCCGCCGATCATTTTCACCCGTCATTAGCTTGAGCAGACCTTCATTCCCCAGGGTGCGAAAAACGAAATTGGAGTAGGGGCCCGGGAAACCGTGCAGAACCTCGATGAAGAGCCCGGCGTCCTCGGCGAAACAGGTTTGCCTGAGCAGGGCACATGCTTGCTGGACGCCCGGACGAACCACTTGCTCGAGCTCGTCCGCTTGGATTTCGATGTAGGGTGTATCGCGGTGCTCGAGTTCAATGCCGTGGCGCGCCGCTAGCTCGCTCACCTCCTCGACCTTGTGGCGGTTGCCCGTGACGAAGATCAGTGCCATGCCCGCTCCTCCTTGGGAACGTAACGCCCGCGGCGCTCAATTTCTTCAACCCGCTTGATCACTGCGTTTGCTCCCTCACCGAATTCTCGCTTGTAGCCGGCTAAAACCGCGCGGTAAGCTTGGTCGGTGATACGAAAATGGATACTTTGAAGGGCGCGCCTAAGCAAATGTAAATCAACGCCGCGAGCTTCGAGCGAGGGGTTGTATTCGCCCAACCCAAAGTCGACGAAGTAAACCTTGCCGTCGCGCGTCAAGATCATGTTTGAGGTCGTGAGATCTCCGTGCACGATGCCGGCGCGGTGCAAGCGGGCCACCTGTCTACCTATAAGCTCACAGAGCTTCCGTCTCGCTTTGGGTTTCAATTTGTCCAGCACGAGCTTCACCTGCCTGCCCTCAATGAACTCCATCACTATGCGCATGTCCGTCCGGTCGACCTCGTAGACGAGTGGCGTCGGCACCCCCGCTCGCTTGGCATCGACAAAAAGTTTCGACTCGAGCGCAGTTCTTGACTCCCGGAGCTGTTTATCGATCTCGAGAATTCGGTAGCGCTTGGAAATTCGATGTTTGACCAAGACTTTGCCCTCGCCCGCGCGATGGAGCACCCGCGCGAATGGCTCGAGGTAGAGGTTGGCCTCGGCCCCTTTCTTCATCAACATTTAACCAATTCTCCAAGGGATGTCGACTTGATCGGTTCGCCAGCGTTGTTTTACCCCAGTTTCCCTGAGCTTTTGCCTGTGCCCATGTTTATATACCAAAATGCCTGTCCAACTTATCATTGCTCCATTATCTGCGCAAAGTTCCATCGGGGGCACAAAGAATTTCGCCCCATGTTCTTTTGCCATTAATTTCAACATCTCACTTAACCTCTTATTTGCCGCAACCCCACCCGTGAGCATAACCTCTTTTTTCTCTGTATGCGCGACCGCTCGCTCCGTTACCTCAACGAGCGCTGCAAAAGCCGTCTCCTGCAGGCTGTAGCAGAGGTCGCGTAAATCGGCGCCAGCGCGATGCTTTCGCACGGCTTCGGTCATCAACCCTGAAAACGATAGGTCCATCCCCTTGACCACGTAGGGCAGCGGGATATATCGATTTCCCTCTCGCGCAAGTCGCTCAACGGTGGGCCCGCCGGGGTGAGGAAGCCCAACCTCTCGACCGAAGACATCAAAGCAGTTGCCCACCGGGATATCAAGGGTTTCACCGAAAACGCGGTAGCGGCCGGCATCGAAAGCTATGACTTGGGTGTTGCCCCCGCTCACGTAAAGCGTCACGGGATCTTTAGCTCGCTCGGTTAAACGGCCGATCTCGACATGCGCGATGCAGTGGTTAACTGAGATGATTGGGACATCGAGCCAGCTCGCCAGTGCCCTCGCCGCTGTTGCCGCTGTACGTAGACAGGGGCCAAGGCCCGGACCAGCCGAAAATGCCAAGAGATCGACATCTTCAATAGCTACCCTCGCGGTTTCTAGTGCCTCATCCAGAACCACGCGCGCGTTGGCGGCGTGAAACTGCGCCGCCTCCCGAGGGTGAATGCCCCCCTTCGCTGGCACGTAATTCTTTGAAGCATTCGCGAGCACCTTCCCTCGCGAGTCCACGATACCCACGCCAAACGTGTGCGCAGTGCCCTCGATACCCAAACACAACATTCCTGAACCTCGAACAATTTCTCTTGCCGGCTCTTAAAGCAATTAACCTGAAATAGCTGCCGCTGAGCCAAGCGAGGTTGCCAAAGCCCAGAGTAAAATGAGCCTACTCCGTAACGACTTCAGCTGTCGCAAACCTTCGTTGCACCGCACTGATGCGGACCTTTATTTCATCCCCGGGATTCGTGCCGGGTACGAAGACCACAAAGCCCTGAATGCGGGCGATTCCATCTCCGCCTTTGCCCTTCGATTCGATCTTCACGTCGTGGGTATCGCCAACGTTCACCGGTGCAGGTGGTCCTCTTTGCTCTCTCGGTCTATACACTTCTTCAACTCCTTTTGTTACGAGAAAAACGTGGGTGACTGTGCTTATAAATTTGCGTGAGGGACAATGGAAAAGTGTTTCCATTTGATAACCTTTAATGTTTAACAAAAAGAAAATTTTTAAGCATATTAGTTAACTAAAGGGGGATATAAGCATGAAAAGTATAGGCAAGGAAAAAACCATTATCGTTCTGGTAACGATAGCCGTCGTTTTGGGTGTACTAGCATTTTCCATAGGGGGGAAACGCGTGCTGAAGATTTACCACGCTGGTAGCCTTACGGTACCCCTTGAAAAAATTGAAACACAATTCGAAAGCTCTCACGATGTAGACGTGCAGCTCGAATCCCACGGCAGTGTAGAAGCCATTATACAGATAACTGAACTTCATAAAGCTGCGGACATCCTTGCCTCGGCGGACTACTCGCTGATCCCCCAGATGATGTTCCCTGAGTACGCGGATTGGTATATCCAGTTTGCACGTAACGAAATGGTGCTTGCTTATACCGCCGAGAGCGATTATGCAGATGAGATCAACGAGAACAATTGGTATGAGATCCTTAATAGAACTGGCGTGAAGTTTGGATTTAGCAACCCTAACCTTGATCCCTGTGGCTATCGCACAGCGATGGTCTTTCAGCTTGCGGAAATTTGCTATGATAACTCCACGATTTTTGATGATTTGATCGTGGCCAATACCAACATCGAGGCGATTGAGGGAAACGACAATTATCTAATCGAGGTGTCAGAGGACTTGGATCCAAATACCAACAAGCTGGAGATTTCAGATAAGTCGATAAGCCTACTTGTCAAGTTGGAAGCGCGCAGCATTGATTACGCATTTGAATACAAAAGCGTCGCGGTCCAACATGGATTTGAATTTGTAGAGCTCCCCGATGGAATCAATCTAACCAGCATAGACTACGAAAACATCTATAAACAAGTTAAGGTGCGGCTCGCGAACGAAAAAATGCTTACCGCCAAACCTATCGTCTATGGAATAACTATACCCAAGAATGCGCCGAATGAGAATTTGGCAATCGAGTTCATAACATTATTGATAACTGAGTACGGGTGGGAGATTTTTGAGAATTGTGGTCAGCCGCCGATAGCCTCCGCCGTAGCGAGCGATGTTGATAAACTGCCACAAAATCTTCAATCATTGGTGATACAGTGAAGATTGGGGGAATAACCGCCTTATTCATCGCGCTTGGGATCTTCATTGTAGCTGTTCTTGCCCTTCCAATAGCCAATATTTTTTTTAAACAATTTGCATTTGACCTGACTGGATTTCTCAGTGCCATCACTGACCAAGGAGTTCTAAAAGCGGTGGGGCTGAGCTGTTTCTCGGCGTTCCTTGCAGTGCTGGTGACCTTCATGTTCGGCGTCCCCCTAGCTTATTTGTTAGCGAGGAAGGACTTTCGAGGAAAAGCGCTCATCGAAGGGATAATAGACCTTCCCATGGCGATACCTCACGTTGTTGCCGGCATCATGCTGTTGACAGTTTTTGGATTAAGCGGATTAATTGGCGGGCCAGTTTCATCTTTTCTTAGGTTTGAAGGCGCACTACCTGGAATTGTAGTCGCGATGTTATTCGTCTCCGCGCCATTCCTCATCAACTCCGCTAGGGAGGGGTTTCAAAGCGTTGACCCCCGACTAGAAAAGGTAGCACGGTCCCTAGGCGCTACGGAATGGGAAGCCTTCCGAAAAGTGGCATTTCCGCTCGCATTTCCCCAGATATTCAGCGGGGCGATAATGAGTTGGGCGCGCGCGATAAGCGAGTTCGCGGCGGTGATCATGCTTGTTGGATTTTTCCCTATGGTTGCCCCGGGGATGATTTGGAGCAGATTTTACAGCCAAGGGCTTTATGAAGGAATGCGCGTTGCGGTAATACTTCTCTTGATCACCTTATTGGTATTCGTTGGTCTAAAATATTTACAGGGGCGGTTATATGCTAAGCATTAGGGATTTATCGAAAAAATGGGCCGATTTTTCGCTGACGAACATAAATTTAGATGTCAAAGAACGGGAGTACTTCACCGTGCTGGGTCCAACGGGGGCGGGAAAAACCCTTATGCTCGAGTTAATCGCTGGGTTTCACCGTCCCGACTTGGGTGAAATCTGGATAAACGATAAAAACGTAACAGACCTTCCCCCCGAACAAAGGAAAGTGGGTTTCGTGTACCAAGACTATTCGTTATTCCCCCATCTAAACGTTGAAGAGAATGTGGAGTTCGGGTTAAGGTTGAAAAAAATTCCGAAATCTGAAACCGATGAAAAGATACGGCGCATTATGAATTTGCTCAGCCTCACTCACCTGTCCAAAAGATTGCCAAAAACCCTAAGCGGAGGGGAACAGCAGAAAGTAGCTCTAGCTAGGGCGATTGTGCTTGACCCAGACGTGCTGCTCTTGGACGAACCATTGAGCGCTTTAGATACGCAAACGCAGGAGAGGTTGAGGAGGGAGTTAAAGGACCTCCACGAGAGATCTGGTATCACCACTATTCACGTCACTCATGATCATGTCGAAGCAATTCTGTTGGGTGACAGGATAGGCATTTTGAGTGATGGAAAACTCATTCAAGTTGGAGAACCAGACGAAATATTCCGGAAACCAAAATGGGAGTTCGTCGCAAAATTTGTTGGAGTCGAAAATATCTTTTCAGGGAAATCAGAGCTAAAGAAAGGCCTCGCTAGGATAGATATCGGAAATGTATTGATTGAAGCAGTGACGCAAAAAGAAGGTAAAGTTAAAGCCTGCATCCGGCCAGAAGACATCCTTCTATCAAAAAAACCGATTAAGTCAAGCGGGAGAAACATGCTGCAAGGTAAGATAACTGAGATCTCCGACCGAGGCGCAACTGTGAGGTTAAAAGTAGATGTTGGACGCGAGCTAGTGGTAATCATCACCAAAAGATCTTTTTTAGACATGAAGTTGAGAATCGGCTCTGGAATTTATGCTTCATTTAAAGCGTCTTCAGTGCATGTGATTTGACCAGCTTTTGTTTTGGCTGCGCCGAACATTTAAACAACAGCTCAATTATGTATGGTTGGGAGCCGATGTTTCTCCGCAAAATCTTCGGCAAAAAACCAAAAGCACCCGAACCTCAAGTTGAAAAATTGACTATAGATT
>JAGMBM010000120.1 GCA_023129675.1 Hadesarchaea archaeon
GCGATGCAAACCACGCCAGGAATCCTCGTGAAAACAGCAACACCGTTGGGCAAGGCCGGGATAAACATTTTAGGTGTCTCGATTGGTCCTAGGTCGTTCTCAGTCTACGTCGCGGAGGAGGACTCCCGGCGGGCACTCAAGCTGCTGCACAGCACTATAACCAAGAACAAACTCATGAAATCGGTGACGAGCGAGGGTAACCTCGCATTACTCATAGCGGAGAGCGAGCGCTTCATTTATACTCCAGGTGCTATAGCCAAACTTTCGAAGCCCCTCGCGCGAGCGCGAATCAACATCACAGAGATTCTATCGAGCCGAGCATCGATCAGTTTCTTCATCAACTGGAACGATCGAAAGGAAGCCCTGAAGTTGCTCAGGCAGGCCATGAAGGGGGTAGGGTGAATGTTCGAGGGCGCCATGACGGCTATGGTGACGCCCTTCGATAAAGAGGACAAAGTCGATGAAGAGGGGCTACGTGAGAACGTCCGATTTCAGATAAAGAGAGGCATCCATGGCTTGGTTCCGGTTGGGACTACGGGGGAGTGCGCGACGCTATCTTACGAAGAGCACAATCGTGTTGTTGATGTGGTGGTCGATGCGGCAAAAGGGAAGGTATCAGTGCTCGCGGGGACGGGGAGCAACAGCACTTGGGAAGCGATCATGCTCACGAAACACGCGAAGGAGGTCGGGGCAGACGGGGCGCTGCTCGTGGTACCTTATTACAACAAGCCAACCCAAGCTGGCCTCTATCAGCACTATAAGCGCATCGCCGAGGAGGTTGACCTGCCCCAAGTGATTTACAATATCCCCTCGCGCACGAGCTTGAATATGCTGCCCGAGACTATGGCGAAATTGGCCAAGGTCAAAAACATCGTGGGGGTAAAAGAGGCGAGCGGAGATTTGAAGCAGATCACGCAGATAATCGAGTTCGCGGGCAAAGAATTTTCGGTAATCTCTGGCGATGACTCGCTGACGCTCGAGATTATGAAGCTCGGAGGTGTGGGCATCATCTCGGTCACATCAAACTTGGTGCCCGACAAAGTGGCCAAGATAGTAGACTCCTTTCGGTCTGGTGATGTCGAGACGGCCGAAAGGATTAACGATGAATTAGCACCGCTGATCAAGGCGCTTTTCATCGAGACGAACCCAGGGCCTGTTAAGATGGCGATGAACTGGATGGGGATGGCAGCGGGAGGGCTTAGGCTCCCGTTAGTCGAGCTAGAGCCCGAGAACCAAGAGAAATTGCACAAAGTTTTGGTCGACATGGGGTTGGTGAAGTGATAAAGGTCGCATTATGTGGCGCTTGCGGGCGGATGGGCCGAACTATCTTGCGCGAGATAACGAAGCAGCGCGACATGAAGTTGGTCGCCGCGATCGACGCCCCCCGAACATCCTTCGTCGGGCAAGACGCCGGAGGGTTAGCAGGCCTCACCAAACTAGGCGTGGCGGTGGTAGGTACTGAAAAATTAACGGATGCCTTAAAGCGGGCGAAGCCAGATGTGCTCGTCGATTTCACCAACGCCAATGCTGCGGTGCAAAACGTCGAGACCGCTGCGAGCCTGCGTATCCCAGTAGTGGTCGGCACGACCGGCTTTTCGCGTGAGCAGCTTGGACGAATTAAGGATACCGTGAAGAAAGCCAAAATCCCCGCGGTGGTGGCCCCAAACATGTCGGTTGGGGTGAACGTCCTTTTCAAGCTCGCGGGGGACGCAGCGAGATTACTCGGAAGGGGTTACGATGTTGAGATTATCGAAGCCCATCATGTGCACAAAGCTGATTCACCAAGCGGCACAGCACTTCGGATAGCGGAAATCGTAGCGAAGGAGTTCGGCTGGAGCAAAGAAAGCATAAAATGTGGAAGACCCGCTGGCAAAAGACCTCGCGCGAAGGGTGAAATTTACATTCATTCACTCAGGGCGGGCGACATCGCGGGCGAGCACATCGTGACGTTTGCCGCACCCGGTGAACGGGTTGAGCTCGTGCATCACGCGCACAGCCGTGAAACTTTTGCGTCGGGTGCAATAAAGGCGATTCGTTTTGTCGTCGAAAAAGGAAAGCCAGGTATTGTGCAGGATATGCGGGATATATTGGGTCTAATTTAAAACCTCTATTTGAGTGGTAAATTGGAAAGAGGAATCCTCGTCTATGCGTTAATCGTAACGATTGCAGTTGCAATTACTTTTACTTTGATCCTCACCGAAGAAAGGACCAAAGCGGAACTACCCACTTACAATGTTGGAGATGAGTGGGTGTACCGATCAACTAACGATACCACGTATACATTCCATTACAAGGTAACCGCTGAGGAGACGATAGACGATGAAGATTCCTATGTTATTGAAACATCATACGACCCACCTTTTTTGGGAATCAATAGTGGCGAAACAAAGTGGATGAAAAAGGGAACTGGAGATACAATGAAGACGCAAATGTCAGGGATATATACAGGATTTTCTTACACAAGAACCCAGACGTACAGTTATCAGTACTCAGGAGCAGACAAATGGCCCATTGAAGTCGGAAAAGAATACTCCGTGACCAGGACCCAAACTTACACCATTACCCCCCCTTACCAAACTGGAACCGAAACCAAAACCAGCACGGTAAAGGTGGAGAAAAGGGAGGATGTCACAGTGCCTGCGGGGACGTTCACGTGTTTCAAGGAAGTCTATTATGATGAAAACGACAACGTATGGTACACGTCGTGGCATTCGGATAATGTCAAACGGTATGTTAAAACAATAAACAATGAAACTGGGAAAACCACAGAGCTCGTGTCCTACTCCATAAGAGAGGAATCGTTGGCAATTTCAGGGCCCACGGGACTCGAAGTCGGTGAAGAAGCGATGTTCACAGTTACATCTAGAAGTTCACCAGTTGAGAACGCGTTTGTAGAGGTTGATGGTGATACTAAGAAGTCGGGGGCAGATGGAACGGTTACGTTCGTTTTTGATCAGCCGGGCAACTTTACGGTTAAAGCAACCAAAGAAGGATATGAAGAGGCATCTATCCCAGTAACTGTCACTGCCCATCCAGAAGGTGCTCCGCATTACGAAATTGTCGCTTGCGTAAATTGGATCAATGACGCTGATACCATTGAGGTGGGGATATACAAACTAGTAACAGAATTGGACCCCGGGGGGGAAATATCTGAGGGTACAACCGAGAGGATAAGGTTCGGAGGAGGGGTGGACGCTCCGGAACTCACGGACTATACTCCACCACGCTCCGGTCAGCCGGGGTCTGTGGAAGCTACAGAATTTATAGAAAACCTCATTCCGCTTCGCACCACGGTTTACTTGGACCTCAACGACCTCTCCGTAGGGGGGCAGACTGGACGCCCGTACCGCGGTGAATATGAAAGGTTGATCGCGGTAATTTACACGGTGATTGATGGTCAATGGGTTAACATCAACGCTGAGTTATTGCGATGGGGTCTGGAAGAATATCCAGGCTTTGGCTGGCTTAAATATAGATACTACCCCTCGGAGTGGAATCCCGACGATTGGCTAGAGGAGAACTACCCCTACGTTCTAGATTAAACCTCTACGATTTTTTAATCCGATCCCGCCCGTGAAAAGGACAGGGACGACCCAGCCTGCAGAAGCGGCACTTTTCAACGGGTACGGGTAGGAGTGGTTTTTGCATTCGCCCATATTTCCGCCGAGGCAACTCAAGCACCAAAAAGGTGTATCTTGTTCGTCTGTTAAAAATGGCCCGAGTTAAGCTATTTTTAAGAGCCTATGAAAATAACATAGCGAGGTAGCCAAATGGCAAAAATCCCAGTAGCTGTACTTGGCGCGACGGGCACGGTGGGGCAGCACTTCGTTAAGCTGCTCCTAGACCATCCTTGGTTCGAGCTGGCTGCACTCACGGCTAGCGAACGCTCCGCCGGCAAACGCTACGGGGATGCGGCGAAGTGGTACCTCAGCGAGGAGGTCCCCGAGCAGGTTGCAGATGTCGAGGTCAGGCTGACGGAACCGAGGGCAGTCGAGGATGCCAAGCTCCTTTTCTCAGCCATGCCCGCCGAAGAAGCCGCGAAAATCGAACCAGTTTGCGCAGAAGCCGGGTTCATCATGAGCTCGAACTCCAGCAATTTCAGAATGGACCCCGACGTCCCCCTGATAATCCCTGAAGTCAACCCAGACCACCTGAAACTCATCGAGGCTCAAAAGAAGCAACGGGGTTGGGACGGCTTCATCGTGAAGAACCCCAACTGCACCACGATCGTGTTCGTGCTCCCACTCAAACCCTTGTTGGACGCATTCGGAATCAACAGCGTGCTCGTGGCGTCGATGCAAGCCCTCTCGGGCGCAGGGTACGCGGGCGTTCCATCGATGGCGATCGAGGACAACGTTATCCCGTTCATCGCAAAAGAGGAGGGTAAGACAGAGGACGAGCCGCTGAAACTGCTTGGCAAGCTGAGCGGAAAAAACATCGAGCAAGCGCCGATCCGCATTAGTGCGAGTTGCCACCGGGTACCCGTGCTTGATGGTCATACCACGGCGGTTTTCGTCGAGCTCGGGAAGCCAGCAAGCCCCGAGGAAGCTGCCGAAGTGCTCTCGAAATTTAAAGCCAAACCTCAAAAACTCAAACTCCCTTCCGCGCCCGAGCAGCCCGTGATAGTTTCGCCGGAGGAGAACATGCCCCAGCCCCGATACGCCCGATACGCGGGCTCGGTTCCGGGCATGGCGGTGGTCGTCGGGCGCGTGCGAAAGGATCCAGCACTTAAGAACGGCATCAAGTTCATCGCCTCTGGACACAATGTGATTCGAGGAGCTGCCGGTGCGGCTGTGCTGAACGCTGAACTTCTGAAGGCTGAGGGTTATCTGAAGTAAGTCCTTTAAAAATCACAAGGTACTTTTCGAGGTAGCGGGGGCTGGAAATTCCGGAAACAGCGTGTGCTGCTTCCTCTTGAACCAGCGACCTCCGGGTATCACAAGCTAAATACCTTATGAGCCCGGCGGGCACTCCATGCTGCCATGAGGGCAGAGTAGTTTCCTACCGCTGCTCTACCCCGCTGCTGGTAGTTTCCCCGCTACCAATAGGTCTCCGTTCGGCTGGCTTTAAGAGTTTGCGCATCGTGCCCCCCAGCACGGCGCCAATGCTGACAATAGCTACCCATATAAAAACATAGAGAATCGTGTCTCCGTAAAGCAAGAATAATGCTTCCTCTGTTTTTATGATTTCCACGATATCTCGCGTGAAAGATAAGTACATGATCGCGAGGATCGAGCTGGATACAAGAAAAACACCGTTCAATGCTCCAGCGCGAAATTGATTCCACCAACCATCGACATCTCGAGCGAGCAAATAGCCGGTGAGCGCTCCACCTAAAAAATAGCCGAAAATTCCCCCTATTAAAAGTATGCTGCAGCCAGCCCCAAAGAAGAAGCCGTACAGTACGGGTCGTAGGTAGCGCCTCCAGTCGACCCCCCTAGCTAACAAAAACAGCAAGAGCCCTATAAAGCCCCCCCCGAAGACGCTGTAAAGCAACCCGAAGGTGAAGTCGTTCATCGCTTTCCATTCCCCTCTAAGGGTTAAACGGCTTTTGCCGCTTGAGCATTTAAAAACATGACACTGTTAAATTTAGGGATGGTTAAAAATGAGCTCGTCCATCGCCCATTCTACACCTAGAGATAAACGGCTCTGCAGTAAGAACCGCGCGCGAAAGAATCAGAAGAGGCGATGCTTTTTTAAATAACAGCTCCTAGGGTTGAAAAGATGGCGAGGGTAGAGAGATGACAAAAGAAAAAATGTACGGTTGGAGAGGGACAGTCCTCAGAGTGGATTTGACGAGAGAAAAAATCACAAAGCAGCCGTTGGACAAAGAGGTAGCAGCGAAATTCATAGGTGGCAGGGGCCTAAACATAAAAGTTCTCTTCGACGAGGTGAAACCGGGAATTGATCCGCTAAGCCCGGAAAATATCCTGTGCTTCTCCTCGGGCCCCCTCAC
>JAGMBM010000121.1 GCA_023129675.1 Hadesarchaea archaeon
CCATGATCTTCCCTATTTCTATACCTGTACCAAAACTTAAACCAATCGGGATTTCACTTGGGAAGGCGGCGCCGCAGCTCATTCAGGAAAATCTGCCCATCTGTTTTGCGTGTGGTGTCAGCTTCGGCTGAAACAGCCTGCCTGACTCCCTCAATGAATACCTTAATACCTGCACTCTCACCAAGCATTCGTTCGATTAGGCTTCGGAGCTCCTGTGGATAAGCAAGGTATGGCATGACCGATGAGAATGAATCTCGAACGAGTTTTGCCTCAGCTTCCTGCATCTCAGCACCTAGAGGTTTAAAAGACGCTCTTTGATGGTTTCCATTGCCACGATGGTTCGGACGCTCTTCACCGAATCGAATGACTGGATGCGGTCGTCAACGAACTTTTTTAAATTTTCCACGTCGCGGGCACGTACCTTCAACATCAATCCATGGCCCCCCGTCGTGTGATGGAGCTCGCACACCTGGTGGCAGCGTGACAGCGAACTGACGAGCTCGCGCATGCTCCTGCTATCGACATCGATGCTGACGAAAGCCATCACCCCGTAGCCGAATTTTTGAGGGTCTATCAGCGCTGAATATTGTTTGATCAGACCGGAGCGCTCGAGCTGCTTAACCCGTCGCCTCACCCCAGAGGTGCTGAGGCCGACCTCGCGCCCCATCTTGCGCAGTGAAACATGTGCGTCATCGCTCAGCATCTTTAAAAGTTTCATGTCGACGCTATCCACGCTTCACCCCCCAGCCAGCTTTGTAATTAGTTAGTGCGCTTTGGTTATTTAATTTTTGCGGGAAAATTTTTGCATATCAAAGCTGAATTACTTCTAGTTTTCTCCTTACATCTTTGCACGCTTCAACGAGTGATTTACCCCATCGCCGCTCCTCGTTGAACAGTAGAACTCGCTCGTAGTGCCCACCATACCTCTCGAGGAAGCGAGAAAGGCCTTCGGCCACCGATTTTATCTGCATCGCGTCAAGCTCGCGGGGCACTTGAAACTGCCCGAGCGGGTAAATCTCCTCGAGCTCCTCGGGGACAGCGCCAAATGGGGGTACGAGCCTCACAAGGTGGGTTCGCTCGGGTTCTTCGAGCTTCGGCCACTCTTTCCCAAAAGCGGGAAAAAGCGCTAGGATGGGCAGCTGGGGCGGCTCATATCGCCCCTT
>JAGMBM010000122.1 GCA_023129675.1 Hadesarchaea archaeon
TCCCCAACCTCCGAAGTCCCTCGAGCAACCGCGGATGGGCACGACACCGCAGCTCAACGTGCTCTCCCAGACTCCCCTCCACGATTGCTTGGCGAATGCGCCGCAGTTCGCCAAAAGTAACATGAAGATTGTGCCTAGCTAAGAGCTTGACCCGTTCGTCCTGCGGAACACGCCTGAGCTCATCGGGTGAATGCTCCGCACAAACAGGGCACTCACATGGTAGGTAGGATAACTCCTCGAGGTGAAAGGTCCCCTCTGAGGTCATATAACGCCCGTCACGTGCATAGAGCACGTATGCAGCGGAGTCGAAGAGGTCGCAGCCCATCGCCACGGCGAGGGCGAACATCATGGGGTGCCCAGCGCCAAAAAGATGCGTGGGGCGATTGAGTGGCAGGTATTGCTTCGCAGTCATGACGAGATCGACGAGTTTCGCGTAGCGATATCCCTCCAGCAACTCGACGGGGCTTCCAATCGCGTGCAGTTGATAGTCGAGCTTCCCAACCTCGCGTGCGCTCTGGGCGACCAACTCGCTGAAGAGGCCCCCCTGCACCGGCCCGCACCACATCAACTTGGGATTAGACCTGAGTTCGACTGCTTGTCTGGCTCGCTCAAGCGTTATCCGCACCGTTTCGGCTGCACGCTCCTTGGTCGCTTGAACACCAGTCGGGACATCGAGGATAGTCGCGATGTCTGGGGCAATCGCATCTTGGTAGCGCACGATTTCTTCAGGTGAAACTTCGACGTCCCCATAGCGCAGGATTTGGTAGCCGCCCGAGTCGGTCATGATTGGACCATCGTAGCTGAGCGCACCGTGAACCCCTTGCTTCGCGGCTTCCTCGCCGAAGTGACGAAGCATCAAGTAGGCGTTAGTTATTACCAGTTCAACGCCGAACTCGCGCCGCATCTGGTTGGGTGATAGAATTACGTCCGATGGATCGATGACAGGCATGAGGGTCGGGGTTGTCACATCGCCGTGGGGGGTGCTAAGTTTACCCACTCGACCCATGCCATCGCGGTACAAGATTTGGAAGATGGTATCGACCATTACAACTTTAAATAATTCTTACAAAGACCTTCCGCTTAAAATCCGAAGGCTCAACAAACCGGGATTTTTCCTTCGGAGAGATCCATGCAGAATTTGTCTATGTGCTCGAGTTCCACGTCCACCACTTCCGCTATCTTCCCCCGGACGCTCTCGATCGTGGTGCCAGGCTTCGTGATGACCCGGGCGACGGCGATCGCAGGGTCATCGATGGGTTTCCCTATCTGACTAACCAACCAAACGTAAACCTCATTCAATCCCGAAACTTGACTGTAGATTTTATTCGCGATTCGGTGCGTGAGCAAATTGTAAATCTTGCCCACATGGCTAACGGGATTCTTGCCCGCCGCCGCCTCCGAGCCCACATGGCGGTTGAGTGGGATCACGCCGTTAGGACGATTACCCCTCCCAACTTGACCTGAGTCCGCCCCATCAGCGCTCGTCCCAAGCACGGTGAGGTAAACCCCTCCGACGCCCCGTCCACGTACATCAAGGGTGTTTAGATCGAGCGTGAATTTTTTGACATCAGAATTCTCCTCCACGAAGGTGCGCAGCCGCTCTAGGATCTCCCCCTTCTTCCTGAAGTAATCATCCTCGCTCTCCACGAATCGGTCAACGAAAGCCATCCCCAGGGTTAGATAGAGCTCGTCGTTCTTTCGAAAACCCATCACCTTCACGTCCTCACCCGACTCCGGGAACTCCTTCTTGAACTCCTTTGAGTTGAGGTAGCGCTCAGTCTTCAGTACTAACTGTTCGGTCCAAGTCATGGGCGCGTAGCTGACTGCAGCTGAAGTATCGTTAGCGCTAAACACCCTGCCCTTCCGCTTGAAGATATCGGTGAGTGCCGCAGAGCCGGGTTTGAGTTCTACCTGGTAGCGCATGTGCTTTTCCGGGTCGACAAACCTCAAATTTTCTTTTACCCAATTCTTCGCCGCGTGAACCGCGATGTCCTTTACTGATATCCTAGTTCCCTCAACCTCCTTGGTCGCCCGGTCTCCAAAGATCAAAAGCATCGGTTGCTTCACTTCGCCACCACCAAATCTCGTTTCGACCTCTCCAGCGACGAGCAGCGACTTGTCGGCATTGTGGTGCATGATCGCGCCGAACTTTTTCAAATACTCCTTACTTAACTCGACTGAAACTCGATCCAAAATCGCATCACATATAGAGTCGGGGTGCCCGAGGCCCTTTCGCTCAACAATCTCCAACTTCTGCTTCTCAAGAGGTTCCTGCTTGAACTCCTCGACGACTATGTTTCGTGCCAAGTTTACGCCTCGCGGATTTTCGGTCTGCGAGCGAGTTATTTATAGCTTTTGTTCAAAATATAACTAGCAGGAATTGGCGATCTCGATGCGAATTTTGAAACCATCCGAAGTGAAGGTGATGCGCACGAGGCTGGGGCTTACCCAAGTGCAGCTGGCGGAACTGGCGGGCGTTACCCAAGCATACATCGCAAAGATTGAAGCCGGCACCGCAGACCCCCGAATCTCCACTCTCGAGAGAATCTCCAAGGCGCTCGAGCGGGCAACGACCGAGGAAAAGCGTGTGACCGTTGGGCAGATAATGGCCTCGCCAATAGTGGCCGTCAAGTCCGATGATCGGATAGAAAAGGCAATCCGTCTCATGAAATCCTACGATATCTCACAGCTACCCGTGCTCGATGGTGAAGCTCAAGTGGGATCAATATCTGAGGCGACGATCGTACACAAAAT